>DATBCN010000056.1:0-1593 GCA_036270475.1 Candidatus Angelobacter sp.
ACTTGTCCCGGTGCGGTGGCGTTGGCCACCGGCGCGTACGCCAGCGCGCTGCCTTCGCGCAGCGCCAGCAGCCGTGCAGGCAGACCAATTTCTCCCATCGCCACGCTCACCAGGTCGTGGGAATCATGCGCCAGACGAAGGAGCCGAGTGCTATCGGAGATGGTCCGCGCCCGCGTGGCAATCTTGATGGCGTCCGCTTCTCCTCGGCGCGCATGCAGCAAACGCGTTGGCAATGCCGGCGTACGCTCAAAATCATGAAATGACAGCAGAATTTTCGCAGGGATCGGCAAAGACCGCGCGGACTGCCCAGGCAGCTCCCGCAAGGTCTCAATTTCCAGGTCGCACCATTGGCAGCCGGCCTCGCGCGCCTGGCTCAGCCAGTAGAGTTCGGCCTGTGCGCCTCCGGCAAGCTTCCCGCCGCCAAGAATCCGCCGGCAAGTGGCAATCAGCGTGATCCCTTTGCGAGGCAGCCGGCGCAGAGCAGCCAGGAACTTGGAACGCTCACGATCCGAGCGCAGCCAGTCTAACCGTAGCTCGATGGTGCGGGTATGACGTTGAGCCTGGCGCACCTGCTGGAGGGCTTCCCGGGAGGTGCCAGTGGCAACTACGGCACAGACACGGTCCGCGAACGCTGGCCTAGGCTGGCGATGGCTTGGCATATTATTGAAAACAAAAGATATAGCATGACGTATCAAATGTGTAAAGCGCCCCAAGCCAATTTCTTGACGGTACTGGAACGCGTTGGTATTTTCGGGATGCAATAGTCCCCGCACGGCCCTCTGGGCGTGTATTGAAGGAGTCATGTAATGCGCGCAACTGTCGCTGGTTTCTGTCTTTCACTGGTCTCTGCTGCAACCTGCATCGGTCAGGTAGCTCAAGTGTCGAGCACCCAGGCGCTTCCGCCGTCCGATCACCCCATTCGCAGCTCGGTGTATTGCTCCGGCTTCTATAGCGGCCAAAGGGTTTCCGACGAGCTACGCCTGGTGACTGGCGAGCAGTCCGAGCAAAAGGCCACCTTCACGGAAGGCGACATCGTTTATCTGAGCGTTGGTGGGAACAAGGGCGTGCAACCCGGCGACCGCTATTCGGTTATGCGCGAGTTTTCCGACCCGCTGAAAGTGCCGATGTTCAAATGGCAAGAGAAGCTCACGAAAGCAATGGGAACGTATTACGCGGACCTGGGGCAGCTCGAAGTGATCAAGGTTCAGCCAAACATTGCCATTGCCAAAGTCTCCATGAGCTGCGACCTGATGCACCGTGGAGACATCATTCGGCCGTTTGTGGAGCGTCCTAGCGGGCCGTACAAAGATGCGTCAGACTTCGATAAACTCGCTCCTGTAAGTGGCAAACCGGCCGCCATGGTGGTAGGGGGCCTGGACACTCAGCAACTGACCGGGAAATTGGACACCATCTACGTGAATCTGGGGGCCGGCCAGGGCGTAAAAGTTGGCGATTATTTCCGCATTTTCCGTTACCAGGGAACCCTACCGGGACTCATCGCTGTGGAGAAAGATTATCAAGACCGGCTTTATGGACAGGGAAGCAACCCCAGACACTATGCCTGGAACGATTTACCGCGCGAAGTCATAGGTG
>DATBCN010000057.1:0-16449 GCA_036270475.1 Candidatus Angelobacter sp.
TATGATGACGCCTCTTCTCATTCTTTGGGCCGGTTTGACAGTCATTCTGATCGGATTACTGATCTACCGCAGCACTCTCTCCATGCATGAAGACGACCAGCTATTCCTGGGCAATTCTGAAGCCCACATGGCCAAAGAGCAGGAAGAGCTTATGGTCAGGATGAACAGAATCCAGCCCTGGCTCAAGATCTGCGGTGCGGGATCGGCAGCGCTGCTCATTCTGATTGTGGGCATGAAGCTGTACGCAAGCTTTAACCAATAACCGCTTCCGCCCCAAGACCGGCAACGCCGAACCGCGTGATAACGGGACATGCAGTGGTGTGCTTGTGCAGTTGATCCGTTAATCACAGTTTGACAATGAGGCGGTCAGCAGCCCGATGCAACTGAGTACGTTTAAAGGCGGACGAGTGAGCGCGTCCGCCTTTTTTTTGGGTAAAGAAGATAGAAAAACCTTACCACTGATACACGCCGAGGACACCGATCGGAAAAAGCCGTGTTTGGAAAGGGTTGGACCGTCATATCTTTTGTGGAGTGCGCTGGACGGAGAAGAGGCACGAGAATTTTGCCGTTCGCGGGTGCGACACTTGCAGATCGAAGCCGGGCTCACGGTCCGCCGAAATCGAAAGCAGCATGAAGTGAAGCTCGCGGCGTGGTGAGATTTTGATTTCCTGGTTCCAACAATCTTTTGTTCCCAACAATCGCTCAAGCTTTTACAATCTCCTCTTGGAACCCTTTCGGAGCGACCATGACCAAAGACGAGATCCTTAAAAAGCACAAACAATACCTGTTCCCTTCCATCTCCACTTATTACTCTGATCCGCTGGTAACGGACCACGCCAGCATGCAGCACTTGTGGGACGTGGAGGGAAACAAGTATCTGGATTTCTTTGGTGGGATTGTGACCATCTCAGTGGGGCACGCCAACCCGCGCGTGACCAGCAAGATCAAGGCGCAGGTGGACCAGCTCCAGCATGCCTCAACGGTGTTTCCGAATGAGGCGGTGGTGGCGCTGGCGGAAAAGATTGCGCAGATCACTCCGGGCGAGATCAGCCAGAGCTTTTTTACCAACAGCGGCACTGAAGCCAATGAGTACGCCGTGCAACTGGCGCGCATGTTTACCGGACGCTTTGAAATTGTGGCGCTACGGCATGGTTACAGCGGCCGCTCGCAACTGGCGCAATCGATGACCGCGCACGCGACGTGGCGGAAATCGCTGCCGGTGCCGGCGCCGGGCGTGGTGCATGCGATGAATGCCTATTGCTACCGGTGCCCGCTGGGAAAGACTTATCCGAGTTGCGAAGTGGCGTGCGCGAAAGACGTGGAGGCGGTGATTCAGACCTCGACTTCAGGACAGATTGCGGCCTTCTTTGCCGAGCCGATCCAGGGCGTGGGCGGATTTATTACTCCCCCGAAAGAATATTTCAAAATCGTTTTCAAGATCGTGAAGGAGTATGGCGGGCTGTTTATCTCCGATGAAGTGCAGACTGGTTGGGGCCGCACGGGCAAACGCTGGTTCGGAATCGAACAATGGGAAGTTACTCCGGACATTATTACTGCCGCAAAAGGGCTGGGCAACGGCGTGCCGATTGGGCTGACAGCGACCCGTCCGGAGATTGCCGCCAGCTTCAAGGGCCTGCACATCTCGACTTTTGGCGGAAATCCGGTTACCTCCGTGGCGGCCAAGGCCACGATTGACATTATTGAAGAAGACCGCTTGATGGACAATGCCGACACTGTAGGCCGGTATTATCGCGATGGGCTGGAAGGGCTGAAAGAAAAATATGATGTGATCGGCGATGTCCGCGGCATGGGATTGATGCAGGCGATTGAGCTGGTAAAAGACCGCAACACAAAAGAGCCAGCGCCGGAAGCCACAAACCAGTTTATGGAACACTGCCGCAAAGGCGGCCTGCTGGTGGGCAAAGGCGGGCTGTTTGGAAATGTGATACGGACTTCACCGCCGCTGAATATTTCAAAAACAGACGTGGACGAAGCAATCCGCATTATGGAACAGGCGTTTATGGCGATCTCACCGGCCATGGCTGGCGCGGCGAGAAGTTAAGGAATTGCCAGAATCGCCGAAATTGCCAAAGATTGAAAAAATTGAAAACCAAAAGCATTTACCACAAGGACACAAAATTCCGGCGATTTTGGCAAATTTAATCCCCTGATGCAGCAGAAACCTGACTATGGAATTGACGCGCCGGGAGTCATCCGCAATTTGCTGGTGATTGGTGGGGCGCTCATTCTTTCCGGCGTGGCCTTCCCCGTGATTCAAATGGGCCGCGTGACTTTGCTCTGGGGCCGCAGTTCAATCTGGCCAGGTTTGTCCTGCATGGCGGGCGGCGTCCTGATGTTGATCTACGCCAAATGGGGCAAGTTTCGCCATCGTGACCGTATGCTTGGCATGGTCAACTGGCGTGGCGATGAACAAGTCCTTGATGTGGGAACGGGACGCGGCCTGTTGCTGATCGCCGCAGCCCGACATCTCACCAGCGGCAGGGCCACCGGTATTGACGTGTGGAGCGCCAAGGACCTTTCCGGCAACTCGCTGGACCGCACCCAAGCCAACGTGGAAGTTGAAGGCGTCAAGGACAAAGTAACGCTCAGGAGCGATGACGCGCGCAAGCTTGGCTTCCCTGACGCGACCTTTGACGTTGTGGTTTCCAACCTATGCATCCACAATATCCCCGATTCTGGTGGACGCGCCCAGGCCTGCCGTGAAATTTCCCGTGTGCTCAAACCTGGCGGCCTTGCGCTGGTTTCCGACTTCGTCAACACCGGTTTCTACCAGAAAGTGCTGGCTGAGTGCGGACTGAAAGTCAGCCGTACCAGCATGAATCTGCTGTCGTTCCCGCCATTAAGGGTGATCAAGGCAGAAAAGCGCTAAATTGTCTGCATTGTAAATGTGGCTATTGCCGCGAGTGAAACGACTCGGCTACCGAAGGCAGTCCTTCCACGCGCCCAGCAATAATGTCCTGAAACTCTTTCAACAATTCGTCATGCAGCAATGTGTTACTGCCCAGAACTTCACGGCTATCGATGTTGAAAGGGCCGCCGCTGAAGTTGGTGACTTTGCCGCCGGCTTCTTCCACCAGCAGCACGCCCGCGGCTGTGTCCCATGCGTTAAGGTTAAATTCCCAATAGGCGTCATAGCGGCCACAGGCCAGGTAGCAAAGGTCCAGCGCGGCAGAACCTGCGCGCCGCACACCGTGGGATCGCAACGTGATTTGGTGATAAAAATGGATATTCGGGTTCTTGTGCCGCTTGTGGCTGGGAAAGCCCGTAGCCACCAGGCTCTCTTTGAGGCGGTGAATGGTGGAAACGCGAATGGCATGGTCGTTTAGGAATGAACCACTGCCCTGTTCCGCGGCGAACATCTCATCCCGCGTGGGATCATAGACCACGCCGGCAATCCGCTGGCCCTGATATTCAAGCGCGATGGAAACACAAAAGACCGGGAAGCCATGGGCAAAGTTGGTGGTACCGTCGAGGGGGTCAATGTACCAGCGATAGTCGCTTCCGGTTTCGCGGCGGCTGCCTTCTTCTCCAATCAGGTCATGCTCCGGCCACAGCTTGCGGATGCGCTCAACAATCAATTTTTCTGACGCGCGGTCCGCCTTGGTGACCAGGTCAGCATCGCCTTTGTACTCAATGGAAACTTTGCCGAAAAATGAAAGCAGCAGTGCTCCGGCCTCGCGGGCCAGATCCTGCATGGGATGGATATAGTCTTGTGCGGGCGGCATCAGCGGGCGCGGCGCCCGTTGTCTTCAGCAATGTACATAATCTCATGCTTGAAGATGAATAAATTAGGCTCGCCTTCTCGGGTGAGCCGGACCATATTTACGTCGTAATATTCGATCCAGCCGTGAAAGGTGTCGCCACAGACCAGTTTCACCGTCACCGGCGTCTGCTTCTCACCCAGGGCTTTCAGGTATGAGGATTCCATACCCGTATCTTCCGGGGGAGGCGTTTTGGTCGTCTTTTTAGCAAAGGCTGGGGCTGCGGCGCGGAAGGACATGCCGGATATTGTAGCGTAAAAAGCGCCCTCTGCGCTCAGTAATCCGCAGGGCAGCAAATAGTAATTCGTAATTGCCAGGAAGTACTTGGCCAGGCCAGGAGATCACTTTCTCACGCCGCAGTTCATTTTGGCATTGGCTATTTTTCTAGTGCGGGCCGGGCATCTATTTCAGGAGTGAGCGCCGACTGTGGATGCTGACTGCGGAATCGCTGTTTGCCGACCGCCAAGTGCTGAACTGCTGACCGCTGTTTGCTATCTCGCTGGCGTTGTGTAGTATCCCGCGCGATGCCGCACTTGGTACGGGCGTCCTTCAGCGTCTTTCTTGCTCAACTCCACCTGGACGCGGCGGAAAGACGAGTCAGAAAGTTTTCGATTGGGATAAAAAGCAATCAGGTATTGTGTGCGCAGTTCATCGCTGATCTTGCGAAAGGCCGCATCCAGTTGCTGCTCGCCTTCAGCGTAATAGTATTTGCCGCCCGTATCCTTGGAAATCTGGATCAGTGCGTGTTCGCCGCCCAGGTTGCGTCCGGCGTCGGCTTCAACCGGTACAACAATAATGCTGTAGACGATCGCTTCAGACTGCTGGGCGCGGCGCAAGGCGGTGTTGTAATCGGCCTTGCTGGTGGTATCGCCGCCGTCAGTAATCAGCACCAGGACCTTGCGCCCTTCCCGGTCTAAAAGAGCTTCAGAGCAGAGAAAAATCGCGTCATAGATGGATGTTCCTGGGCCGGTGTGCAGGCTGTCAATGCCACGTTCAATCGTCTTCAGGTTGGAAGTAAAGCCGGTGATCTGGTCCACGTTTTCCGTGACCTCAAAAATCGAAAGCCGGTCTTCATTCCGCAAAATGGAATGGACAAATTTGTGCGCCGATGAAAGCTCCAGTTTGAAGTCGCGCATGGTGCTGGGGCTGGTGTCAATGGCCAGAGCGATGCTCAGCGGTATGGCCGATTCCTTTTCAAATACCTTAATGGTCTGTGGCACTCCGTCTTCCAGCAGCCGGAAGTCGTCTTTTGTCAGGTCGGCCACCGGCGCGCCCCGCGAGTCAGTCACCGTGGTAAATATGTTCACCAGCCGCACGTTTACACGGAAGGTGGAATCGTCTTTCTGTGATTGTGTCCCCTGCAATAAATGGTTTCCCCGTTGTGGCGCTTGGGCCAGGGCGAGAGCGCCCAGCAGGCAGAGTAGGCACAATAAGCTGAACCACGGCGGCAAGGCGCGAGCCAGTTTCATAGTTATCTTCGTTTTATCAGGTATCGGGTATTCTGAAATGCTTAGATGCAAACGGCGGCCAAGAGTTATTTGTTTGGGCGAATTTCTTCAGGAAAAGGTTCACCATCCGCCCAGACCGCGCCATCTTCAAAATGCTCTTTCTTCCAGATGGGGACGGTCTTTTTCAGGGTGTCAATCAGCCATCGGCAAGCTTCAAATGCCGCCGCCCGATGCGCCGATGTTACCCCTATCAGGACGCTGGTTTCTCCAATTTCCAGCCTGCCCAGCCGATGGACAAGGCAGACATCCCGTACTTTAAAAAGCTCAAGTGCTGCTTGCGATAACTTCTCCATCTCGCTTAATGCCATGGTCTCATAAGCTTCATAATTTAGATAGATCGTTCGCCTGCCACGGGTGTTATTTCGCACCACGCCTTCAAACAGCAACGCCGCGCCATCCTCAGGATGCTCCAGGCTTTTCTTGATTGCCTGGAGATCAATGGGATCGCGCACAATGGCGCAATGCTGTGAACGTAACTCCCCTGTTTTCGCTTTGCCGCCACTCACCGGAGGCAACAATCCGACTTCGTCGCCCTCTTTGAGCACAGCCGAGGCCTGAGCATATTCCTGATTGATTGAGCACGCAATCGAGTTGTTCAGTCCCTGGAATTTGGGATAACGCCCGGCGTAATGGGACATCACCGCAGCAAGGGTGGCCCCCGTTTGCAGATCGAGTTCGTCTTCCTGCCGGCCAACAATGTCTTTGAGCTGCCCAAACAGCAGCACCCTAACACGCATGCGATAAGGATAACGGAAACCATGCTGAATATGCTGGTGTAAAAAAATTGCGCCTCTGGGATAGGCAGCACTAACTTTCAGCAACTTTTATGTGTCTAAATACGTATCAACCATTGAGGTTGAAAGCACAGTTTACGACTCATCCGGAGTGGATCACGCAACCACTCCGGAATTTTTGCGCTTCTCTGCGGACCGCCTTCTGTGACCGCTGTTTGAAGGCTCAGGGCACGGCTATCCCCAGGCTTTGCGTAATCTGCAATGCTGCGGTCCGGAATTCCCCTGGATTCGCTGCGAAAGACGCCTTGCCGCCGGAGTAAGACGCCAGCCGGGAAAGAAGCTCTCGCCCTGCCTGTCCGTCCACGCCCATGCCCAGCGTATCAATGCGCACGCCGCTTACCTGGCTGCGAAAAGACAGCGTATCACTCTCTGTCTGAATCGTCCGGCCATTGGAGATCACCAGCAATACCCGGTTGGCGTTTTTGCCGATCCGTTTCAAGTGACCGGCGGCAAAAACTATGCCGGAAAGCAGCGCCCGCCCTGGCTTGGCCTGGATCTGGTTGACCGCGTCCTCCAGCAGATTATCGTCGGCGGTCAGGTCCTGCTCAAAATCAAGCTGGTCGCTAAACACCAGAATGCAGGCTTCATCATTCACCCGCAAGCTCTTCACAATGTCTCTTAAAGTTGCCACGATTGCGGTCCGGTTGGCATTGGTGAGCAGTGAAGTTTCAATCAGTATCCCAAGCGAGAGCGCCTGGTCCGGGGCGGCGATTCCCTTGGGACCGCTCGGCGGGCGGGCAGGTACAGCAGCCGACCGGATTGGCTCATGCAGCGTATCTTCAAAGCCAAAATCTGTTCGTTTCTTTTCGCGCTTGCTGCCGGTGGTTGCGGACGCTGTAATTGAATCAGCCTTTGCGCTCTTCGCCGAAAGCGGATTCACGGCTGGCGAATTCGCAGGCGAACGGTTTGCTGGAGAACGATTCGGCGGATTTGTCGCGTTAGGCGATGACGATGGAAGATCGGTTCTGTTGGCGGCGATAACCGACGTCGCCGGTGAAGAAGCGCGAGACGGCCCACCGCCGACCGCGGGTGGAGCATCCAGAGCTGCAGCGCTGGCAAGATACTGGTCCCATCCGGCATCCTTGCCGCCATCTTTACGATACCTGGTGCGCGCATATTCGGCGATCTGCCGGCCCGCGGGCGCACCGCCAGAAAGATTTGCCGCCCGTGCCAGATACCAGTAGCCGTTGTATTGGTCTGGATTCTTTCCCTCCAGCAGCGCCAGTCCCAAGGCATAGACCAGTTGGACGTTGTTAGGATCAGAGTTGACGGCACGCTGCAAATAGGCCCGCGCGTTGGGATAGTCTTTCAACTCCAGATACGCCATCCCTTGCGCGCCGTTTAACATTTCCGCCACCTGCTGCCGCAGGACGGAAAAATTCCTGGGAAGCATGCCTTCGGGTTTATTCAACTGGTCAAGCCGTGCCAGCGCCGACGAAAGAATAGCCAGACGGTTCTGTGCCGCATATTTATTATCGGATTCAGCTTGAATGTTCTGGTTGAGAATCGCAACCGCGATTGGGTTGCCCGGTGAGATCCGCAGCAACTCCTGCGCGCTCTGCGCACTCTGCGCCTGATGTCCCAGCCGCGAATGGTCCCAAACCAGGAATTCCAACGCGTCAATCCTCAAGGTTCCGCTGGTGGGTAGCGTCAAATACTTTTCCAGCCCTGCAATACGCTGCGAAATGGTGGATTGTTGGATGGCGTCCGCATAGACTCTTACGCTGCTCGTCTCCCCCGATTGGGCGCTAATACTCACCGCACAGAAGCATGCCACCAGCAGGGTAAGAGCAATCGTTACCTGCAAAGCACTCGTCCGCCAAGGCAAGCCCAGCCACTCTGGATAGCCGGAGTTACGCCTGGAAGTTCCGTTCTCCAACATTGGGGCCCTCACGATGATTGGGAGTTCAACAAATAGGATGCCTCAGGCTGAGCTGCTGCTGGCTGAAAGCTTACCTTAGTTGGGAACTAGGTCGCGATTTCCCAAAAGGAGAAAGGGCAGGGATCGCTCCCTGCCCCATCAAGTAAATACCGTGCGTTTTTAGACGTTGCTCAGGACCCGTTCGCGCGTCTCTGCGTCCTGGCGCTCCTGCTGGCGCGAACCAGGAAGGGCCAGTTCCAGGACCTCTTCAATGGTGCTCACAAAGTGTACGTTCACACCGGTCAGTTGTTCCGGCGTAAGGTCTTCGTCCACGTTCATGCGATTGTCGGCGGGAAAGAGAACATCTTTAACGCCCGCGCGCTTGGCGGCCAGAAACTTCTCCTTGACTCCGCCGATCGGCAGCACGTTTCCGCTCAACGTAATTTCACCGGTCATCCCCGTCAGCGGGCGGACTGGCATTTCCTTCAACAGAGAAACCAGGGCCGTCGCCATGGTCACACCGGCTGAAGGTCCATCCTTGGGAATGGCGCCTGCAGGCACATGGATATGAATGTCGTGGTCCTTAAAGAACTCCTCGGCAATGCCAAGTTTGTCAGCGTTGGAACGAACCCAGGTAAGAGCTGCCTGCATTGATTCCTGCATCACCTGGCCAAGTTGTCCGGTCATGGTGAAACCGCCCTTGCCCTTCATCTTGTTGGCTTCGATAAAGAGAATATCGCCGCCCGCCGGCGTCCAGGCAAGGCCAACGGCCACGCCGGGGCGCTTGGTGCGCTCGGCAATTTCCGTGTCAATGCGGATCTTGATGCCGCCCAGGAATTCCTGCACTACCTCCGGCGTCACCACCAGCTTTTCGTCCTTGCCTTCGGCAATGCGGCGCGCCTGCTTGCGGCACATCGTGCCGATGTTGCGTTCCAGGTTGCGCACGCCAGCTTCACGCGTGTAATGCCGGCTGATGAAACGAACGGCATCTTCCGGAATTTCAATCTGCTCTTTCGTCAGGCCGTTTTCTTCGATCTGCTTGGGAACCAGATAGCGCTCGGCGATGTGGGCTTTATCGTCTTCGGTATAGCCTTGAAGTTCGATGATCTCCATGCGGTCGCGCAGCGGCTCAGGAATCGTATCGAGCATGTTGGCCGTGCAGATGAAGAGAACTTTTGACAAATCGAACGGTACATCCAGATAGTTGTCCCGGAACGTGGAGTTCTGCTCCGGATCAAGCGTCTCCAGCAAGGCCGATGACGGATCGCCGCGGAAATCGCGCCCAAGCTTGTCCACTTCGTCCAGGACAAAGACGGGATCGTTGGTTTCAGCGCGGCGCAGCCCCTGCATGATCTGTCCCGGCAATGCGCCGATGTAGGTGCGCCGATGGCCGCGGATTTCCGCTTCATCATGCACTCCACCCAGTGACAAGCGGACAAACTTCCGCTCAAGGGCGCGGGCAATGCTGCGACCAAGAGAAGTCTTGCCGACGCCGGGAGGCCCGACAAAGCACAGAATCGGCCCCTTCATGCTCGGTTTCAAGCGCCGGACAGAAAGGTAATCCAGAATGCGGTCTTTCACTTTCTTCAAGTCGTAGTGATCAGAATCCAGCACCTCAGTTGCTTTTGGAATGTCCACCACCACACCGCTGGATTTGGCCCATGGCAAAACCGCCAGCCATTCAATGTAGTTGCGCGTGACGGAGTAATCCGCTGCCATGGGAGACATGCGCGCCAGCCGGTTCAGCTCTTTGGTAGCTTCCTTCTTTACTTCTTCCGGCATGCCGGCGGCGTCAATCTTCTGCCGCAACTCTTCCACGTCGCGCTGGGTTTCATCCTGCTCGCCAAGCTCTTTTTGGATGGCCTTCATCTGCTCGCGTAAATAGTATTCGCGCTGCGACTGCTGCACCTGGTCCTGCACTTCGTTCTGGATCTTGTTGCGCAGTTGCTGGACTTCCAACTCCTTGGCCAGATGATGATTGATGGCCTGCAGACGTCGGCTTACATCCGGCGTTTCCAGTATCTCCTGCTTGTCTTTGGTCGAGAGAAATGGCAGCGAGGAAGCGACAAAGTCCACCAACCGGCCTGGCTCTTCAATGTTGATGGCCACGGTCTGCAGTTCGTCAGAAAGCGTGGGCGAACCGGCAACGATCTGCTGGAACAGCGTCAGCACGTTGCGCTGCAAAGCTTCAATTTCCGGCGACATTTCCGGTTCTGCGTCTGGAATTGGCTCAACATTGGCCCGCAGGAAAGGTGTTAGCTGGGTGAAATCCTGCAGCTTGCCGCGGCTCAGCCCTTCAGTAAACACAAAGAGGCTCTGGTTCGGCATCTTTACGACCTTATGCACGGTCGCCAGCGTTCCAATGGCATATAAATCAGTAGGTTGGGGAGCATCCACACGGGCCTCGCGCTGCGCCACCACCAAAATGGTTTTCTCTTCGCCCAGGGAGTTGATGAGTTGAATGGAGCTTTCGCGTCCTACCGTAAGGGGCAGGACCGCGTGCGGAAACAGAACGGTATCTCGCACCGGCAAGACCGGTATGCTTTTCTGCTGGTCTTCCAAGAGTGCTTGGCGCTGTTCAGGCGTCGCTCCGATAGGTTCAATGTTGGTTGCAGTTGTGTCAGACGCCATAAAATTATCCTTGATATAAGTACGCTCACATTTGATGACAGTGATGCCCGGAAAGATGCAGTTTACCCTATTTCGCACCGCGCGGATTGTACCATTGTTTTCTATCGCTTCGCTCCAGACCGCCGCACTCAAACGTCTCCAGGCGAAAGGGTTGCTCTTGCTGGATTCGTCACTTCGCCCGGGGATATACACCCAGCACCTTTACCAATCCAGCGATCTGCCCCAGATGTTTAAGCGCCAGATGCATGGCCGGATCGTCTCCCCGGAGCACATCCACATAAAAGCGGTATTCCCAGGGCTTTCCCCGCATCGGGCGCGATTCAATCTTGCTCAAATCAAGATCATGCACGGCAAAAAAGCCCAATGCGGTGCATAACGCTCCGGGAATATTGTTCAATGAAAAGACCACGGAGGTCTTATCGGCTTTGGCGGAGATTCCCTTCTTCTTATTGATGAGAAAAAAACGGGTGAAGTTCTGTTTATTGTCCTCCAGGCCGGACATCAAGACCTTGCCGCCATATTCTTTTGCCGCCTGACCGCTGGCGATTCCCGCCGTATCGCGCAACTTCTGCGCCACAACGTGCTTGACACTGCCCGCTGTATCATAGAACGGAACGGCCGCGATCTCAGGATTGAGGCGGAAGAAATTGCGGCACTGATCCAGCGCCACCGGATGAGACAGTACCTGGCGAATGTCTTTGAGCTTCACGCCCGGAGCGGCAATCAGGTTGTGCTCAATGCGAAGCCGCATCTCGGCATGAATAAAAACCTCACGCTCCAGCAGAAGATCAAGATGCTCACCTACTGGACCGGCAAGAGTGTTCTCGACGGGAATCACGGCAGCCGCGGCGCGGCGCGATTCCAGCGCTTCAAAAACCTGGATCGACGTGGCACAGGCCAGCACTTTGGCATTGCGCACCAGATTCAACGCAGCCTGATGGCTGAACGCTCCGCGCTCTCCCTGGATGGCGACTTTCATGGCATTAACGATATAGCTTCTGGCGCTTGGGCGCTACCGCGAGAATGATGGCTATTTCAGGTCGCATTACCGTAAGCGCCGCAGACTTTCGACGGAAGGCACGAAATAATAGGATCCCGTCAGCGGCTGAGTAAAGCGTGTGAGCGCGTCGCGCGTACCGGTGATCAGGCCCGCCATGCTGTCCAGCATTCTGGAAAGCCGCTTCTGGTCCGCGCTGAATCCGACGAACATGGTCCCATGGTCGTCAACGCTTCCGTACGGCATGTTGCGGCGAAAAATGTGCCCAAACTCGTCCTGATCGGTGCTGGCGACATGCGAATCCGATGACTTGTTCTCGAGTTCAATGCTGTCGAGCTTGGTGCGCCCCATGATGTGCTCCTGCTGGTCCACTGGCAGGGCTTCCCATTCAGACGCCTTATGCTTCCACTTTTGCAGCAACAACACTGAGCCGGCGGCGCCGGGAACTCCTTCGGGCAGGAGTGCTGCAACTGGAGCGTCGAGCAGCGTCGGATTCTCAGAGCCGTCGATGAAGCCGGTAAGATCGCGATCATGCCGGTAAGGCCAACTCGAGGTTTCCTCCGCTAATGACGCCTGGCCAGCCAGGTCATGGACAACCGAGCGGGCCATATCAAAGATAACGTCATAAGCGCTGCCGGAAAGCCATACCAGCGCGCCATGTTGCGTGGCCGGCATAACGAATCCTTCCGTGCCCTTGATCTCGTTGTTGAAACCCTCCACGCCTTTAGGGGTGTCGTCTGAAACAATATCGCGCCAAAGCTCAGGCCGAAAGCCGATGACAAAGTTCACTCCTCCGGTAGTGGTTCGTGGTTCACGGATAGCAGAGATTGTAGAGGCGAACTCCTTGCGCTTCTTCGCGTCCAGAATGTCAAACTCCAGGTACGCATGAGAGGACGTTCCAAGAGCAAATATCCCAGCCTGGGGCGTATACATGCTGGCATTATATCGGGCGTCATCCAGCCAATAACACCTGAGTTCGATCGTATTCGCCACCGCGGCAGTCGATTCCTGCCAGATGCAAGCACACGCGCTGCTACCTATTGCGGTGCGATAAAAAAATTGTGAGAGCACCACCGTCAAATCTTGTTATTGCCAGACCAAGGTTATCGCCAGACGCAAGCTGCCGCTCCTTACTTCCCCGTGCCCGACAACGGAACATCGTCTTCGCCGTCATTACTAATCACCGCCAATGTAGCTGCACGACTGCCTTTTACCATGGGACTGAAAGTGACTTGAATCTGGCAGGAGCTGCCGGGCGCCAGCGAAGACGGGCACAGGTTGTGTGCGCTGAAATCCAGTGGGTTGGTCCCGCCTATGCTGACCGTCACGATATTGAGCGCGGTGAGGCCGGTATTGGTTACTTGCACTGTCTTGGTCGTAATGCTGTTGACGGGGTGATTGCCGAAGCTCAACGCCACCGGATTAAACTGGATTTCCGGATCAATCACGTTGGCCCGCAATGACACATGCTGAGTATTGCTGCTGCTAATTACATTCAGAGTGGCCGTTGAAACTCCCACGCCCGACAAGTTCAGCGGTTGCGGGGCGGCAAAGATAACGTCAACCGTGCATGTTTGATGTGCGGGCAAGGAACTGGGGCAGTGGCTCAGGAACACGAAGAAGTTTGCATTGGCCCCGGAGCCAGGAGTAATGGAAATGGAGAGTGGAGCGGCTGTGTTACCGGTGTTGGTAATGGTGACCGTGCGTATAGCGACGTGCAGTGCATCAACATCTCCAAAATCGATGCTCGTGGGAGTCACTACTACCCCGGTAACCGTCAGGTCAGCTGAGGCAGTATTGCCAATGCCTCCGTTGGTCGAACTGACATTGCCGGTGGTATTGGTAAAAGTGCCAATTTGGGTTGCGGTTACAGGCACACTGAAAGCGCAGTTGCCATTGCTGGGGATGGTGGCGCCGGAAAGCGAGATTGTGTTTCCGCCACTGGTAGTCAGAGTCCCGCCACACACCGTACTGCTTGCATTGGCCACGGTCAGGCTGGCGGGCAGAACGTCAGTAAAGGCCACTCCAGCCAGCGCAACCGGATTGGCTGGCGGATTGGTGATGGTGAAAGCCAGCGAAGTAGTGGTGTTCACGCCAATCGAGTTCGGATTGAAGGCTTTAACTATGGAAGGCGGCGCAAGCACCGTGATGCTGGCCGAGGCTGTGCCACCCGTGATTCCCACGAATGCCCCATTGCCATTGTCATAGACGGCGGTCACGTTTCCGCTGGTGTTGTTTTTGATTCCAGAGGTCGTGGCAGTAACGTTGACCGAGAGTGAGCACGAACTGGCTCCAGGCAAATTCAACGACGTCACGCTGATGCTGTTGCTTCCCGGATTCGCATTGACCGTGGCGCCGTCCCCAAGGCAGTTCCCACCCAAACCGTTGGGCGATGCCACGACCAGACCGCTGGGCAACGTGTCATTCAATGCGGTGCTGACGAATGCGGTGGTGGAATTTGGATTGCCGAAAGTGAAGGTAAGTGAGGTGGTCCCATTCACCGGAATGCTGGGATCCCCAAACGCCTTTGCAATCGTGGGGGGCTGAACCAGCGCCGTTGCAGTCACGGTCAGAGTAGCGGTGTTGCTGGTTGCGCCGGGCCCGCTCTCATTGGCGGAAATCGGTCCGGTCGTGTTGTTCTCAACTCCAGCAGTATTTGCCTGCACTTCCACGGAAATGAAGCATGAGCCATTGGCAACCACGTCTGGCTGTCCCGAGCCGATTGCTCTGACGATGGACTGTGACTGTTGAGGCCGGACTGCTTTGCCAATTGGCGGCCGCGGAAGTAGTGGTGTGGGCGTCCTGCGAAGCAACCCAACGGCTGGACCCAGCGTGCCTCCCAGCAGACTGATGGACGATGAACCCGGATCGGCGGACACCGTGCCGCCGCAATTGTTGCTTAGCTGATTTGGCGATGCGACAACAAGCCCCGCGGGCAGAAAGTCAGTAAATGCAATCCCGGTCAGAGTCACATTCGTGTTGGGGTCGCTGTTGGGATTGTTAATGGTGAAGCTCAGAAGAGTTGTCTCATTCACTGCAACAGTATCAGGCAGGAAGATCTTGCTGATCGTCGGCGGGAAGGCAACTGACAGAGTTGCCGACGCCGAGTTGCCGTTCCCGCCGTTGGTGGAAGTCACGGGATCAGTGCTGTTTATATAGGAACCGGCGAAGGAACTGGTCACGTTGACACTGAGGGTGCAGGAACCGTTGATCGGGATGCTTCCTCCCGTAAGGGAAACGCTTCCCGAGCCATCTGCCGCAGTAGCTGTGCCTCCGCATGTGTTGATGAGGCCGCCAGGAGTTGCCACCACCAGATTTGCCGGGAAGGTGTCCGCGATCCCAACTCCGCTCAGCGGCTCTGCGTTGGCCGGCGGATTGGTGAGGGTAATAAGCATCATGCTTGTGCCGTTTGGCTGTATACCGCCCGGAGTGAATCCCTTAGTTGCGGTGGGTGGCGCTACCACGTCAATACTGGCGGAAGCCGCTCCGCCCGCGCCCGCCTCCGTCGAAGTTACCGCGCTCGTGGTGTTGATCTGCATCCCCGCGGTTATGCCCTGCACGTCCACGGAAACCAGGCAATTGGAATTAGGCGCCAGCGTTCCTCCTGAGAGACTGATCGAAGACGAGCCTGCTACGGCCGTAACTGTGCCGGCGCAGGTATTGTTCAGATTGTTTGGCGTAGCCACTATCAGCCCTGCCGGAAGATTGTCAATGAATGCAACTCCATTCAGGGCCAGGTTCACATTATTGCTGGCGAGGTTGAAGCCCAGACTGGTAGTGCCGTTCAGCGGAACGCTGGACGCACCAAACGCCTTGCTGATCGCCGGCGGATTGATGACAGTAAGATCGGCCGAAGACGTATTGCCGCTGCCCGCATCGCTGGAAGCGATGGTGACACTGTTGCTGTAAACATTGTCAATAGCACTTTGCACATCGACATTGATGGTGCAGGCACCCACCGCCAAAGCCGCATTGGAGAAGTCTATTTCGGTAGCAGCCGCGGTTGCCGTCACCGTCCCGCCGCAGTTGTTGACCACGTTGGGCGTTGTTGCCACCACCAAATTCGCTGGCAGATTGTCCGTAAAGCTCGCCTGAATCGTGAGCGCATTTGCATTGGTGATGCTAAACGTAACGGTGCTGGACGCGTTTACCGGGACCGTAATGGGACTAAAGCTCTTGGTAACGGAAGGAGGCTGCAACGCCATCAGATTCGCCGCGACAGTCCCCAGTAGTTTCAGTGTTCCATCACTTCGCACGCTGCCAGCAGTGTAAGTGGCCGTGGCTTGGACAATTCTTCCATTTAGTGCCATGGCACGGGGTGTGGATTGCGCACCGTACTGTAAGGGACATGCGAAAAACAACACTGCCGATAGGAAGAGAGAAGGCGCAACTTTCATTGGTCCGGCCTCCGAGGCGAATTATCTGAAATAAGGGGATTCTGCCGCACTGACAATATGCCGGTGAAAGCATTCTGTCAAGACGGCGATGCGGAACCGTCTTAGTCTGGGTCTTTTCGATCAGAAATAGATTTGATTTTCGTATTGATGTTAAATGCAAATTTTTTCAACCCATACTTCAGCAGAACGCTCCGCAGGGCGCGCCGGGCGCAGAACGTCGCCGACCTGATGATGTACCGCGCTAGTCTCCGCGGACGAGGCGCCCAGGTTGGAGTGCTCACTAGTACGACGCGAAATCGATTTTTCTGGCCAACCATAATCGCCAGGGCGAGTTAAACTCTCATTAAGGCGCTGTAAAGCCTTTCGGCTTGGAGGCGCGGTAAAGCCTTTCGGCTTGTACATATCTCAAACCTTGTACATATCTCAAACAATGTCACTAACACAGCGATGGAGATGCCATGAGACTGGGATTCGTCGGA
>DATBCN010000058.1:0-7714 GCA_036270475.1 Candidatus Angelobacter sp.
AGCCCGCTTGTGTTTTGTTAAGCGGCGTTTTTGGCGCTTCGACCAATCCTCTGTGTCTTTTCGTCATTGTCTCACCATGCTTGTCTGGAAGGTGTTGGCCCGCGAGACCGCGTTGCCATCCAGCAGGGCAACAAAAACGGTGATGCGAATCACTCCAGCAGGGAACACGGCAGGGCTGTTTTCAATCACCCACCGGCGCCGGAATTGCAGCATGTCAGTACTGGCTGCGGCAGTGCCGGCGGCTACAGTGGTGGTGGATCCATTGTCAGAAGAAACCTGGATCTGATCACTGTAATTGGCCGCATCCGCCGCCAGATTTCCACCCGCCGCCAGAGCCGGATCGCCAATCTGGAGCCTGTTCAGGTCTTCCAGCTTTTCTGAAGCCAGCATGACTTCAGTGCCCATATAGCGCGAGTTTCCGGTGGTCCCGGTCAACTGCGCCATCAGCGCCGCCAACCCGAGCAATCCGATCGCAAGGATCAGAATGGCGATCATGACCTCAATCAGCGCAAAGCCGTCTTGCTCGTTTGTCTTACGGTGTGACTTTGATGTTTCCATAGCTTGATACCGTGACCGTTTCAGTTTTGCCGCCATAAGTTAGGACCATTGTGGTGACGCCGCTAACGGCAGTAGTGGATTGCACCGTGCCGCCGGGACTAAAAGTAAATGTGGTGTTCGCGTTCAGAGCTACCACTGTTCCGGAACCTGCAAGCGGGACCGCGCATGAAGCTGCTGCCGGGACACAATAGTTTGTGAACACGCCAGCCCGGGCCTGGTCGCGCTGGACCTGATAAGTGCGCGCCGTGCTGTCCAGAACCAACCGGAACGGGTAGCCGTTAAAGATCGCCTGATAGCGCGTCGCCTGTATACTTCCTGTAACCGAGGCCGTGGCGCCACGCAGACGGTATCCCGTCATCGTGGTATTCAACAGCGGGACCGCCATTCCGGCCATGATCAGGCAGATCACAACCACGATCAACAGCTCGATAATTGTGAATCCCCGTGATGATTCTTTGCCCTGCACGAGGACGCCTTTTGTATTGTGCCGAAATTGGCGATTCATCAAGCTTCTCTCCGTCTCCACCCCGTTGAGCTATGAGCGGATGCTAGTGTTTTAGTTCACTGGACAAAGCCCCGGCAACTTACCAAAGGCCGTCTTGGGCCGGGGGCAAGGGGCCAGAGGCACCAGTACTCTTGGGCCTCTAAACTATTGGTTCTGAACACTTTCAGCGCTGGTCAAGCAAAAGCCGCGCGTTCTTTCTGGAGCGAACTTGTCCCTTGGACGTACGTTCATGGGAAGGGCAAAATGTGAATGCTTTCTTTAAGCCTCGCGAACACGCAGGCCGTCGAAGGGGAGAGTCCAAAAGTACTCTGCGGGGGATACCCTGTCAATCAAAGAGGCCCGGACCGTAGTAACTAAAGTCATAGCACGACCGGCGATTGGGCTTGGCGGCCTGGCTAAAGCAGTCTTTGGGGACTATTTTGGGCGGCAGATTGGGGCCAACAGTGTGACGCGGTTTGCCTGTTAAGATAGAAACAACCATGAATATCCAACACCTGACCCGAGTTTGTCTGCTCATCTTCTGCCTGGGCCTTCCCGCGTTTGCCGGACAGAAATCTGCGGGACCGGCGCAAAAGACCGCGTTAGTGAACTTGACTGTTGTGAGAGATGCAAACGGCAAACCGGTTAAGAACGCTGAAGTGGTGCTCCATCTCCTGGACAATCACGGCAAGCAGAGGCAGGAAGGGTTGGAGCTGAAGACCCATGATGACGGCAGGGCCGAGGCCACGGGCATCCCCTATGGCAAGGTACGCATTCAGGTGATTGCGCCGGGCTTTAAGACCTATGGCGAGGATGTGAATGTAGACCAACCCAACCTGGAGATCACCATTAAACTGCAGAAGCCAGCGGAACAGCTTTCCATATACAAGTAGTCTTTGGCATTGGCATGCAACGGCTGCTTCCCCATTGCGCCCCGGAAGCGCATCATTTCATCCGTGTCATCCGTGGTCAAAAAAACAGCGGTGTTATGGCCTGCTGGTCGGTTCGTTCCTTGACATTACCGCTCAAGGATGTCATTTCTAGTAGCTTTACCAAACGCCCTATATTGAAAGAGCACAGAAAGGTCTTTTGAAAGTCAGGGTTTTTTTTCACGGCAAATGTTTTGATGGGACGGCGTCGGCAGCCTTGTTCTCCCGCTTTTACCGCGAGCGTATCCGCGCGGACGTCGACTTTCAGTTCACCGGCCTGGTGCATCGTGCCGGAGCGCTCTTCAATGAGGCGGATTTTGACGGCGACGAAAACGCCATTGTCGACTTCAAGTATTCTCCCTCGCCCCGCATCACCTGGTGGTTTGACCATCACCAGAGCGCCTTTCTTACCCCCCAGGATGCGGAGCATTACCGCACTGGCGATAAAAGCCAGAAGTTCTTCGATCCTGAGTTCAAATCCTGCACCAAGTTTCTTGCCCAGATCGCGCAGCAGAAATTCGGGTTTGATCCACGTCCGGTGGATGAACTGATCTACTGGGCGGACATTATTGATGGCGCACAATTCAAGAGCCCGCAGGAAGCCGTGGAAATGGCCGAACCCGCCATGAAGCTCACCATGGCCATTGAGTCAACCAATGATCCGGAGTTTCTTCCCAAGCTGATTCCGTATCTGGTCAGCGAATCACTGGAGCAGGTCTTGAAAGAACCGTTTGTGGCTACGGTGGTTCCGCCGCTTCTTGAGCGTCACCGCAAGTCGATTGAGATATTGCGCCAGCGCTCAGAATGCAAACAAGGCACTATTTATTTTGATATCGCTGACCAGGACCTGGAAGGCTACAACAAGTTCATTCCTTATTATTTACATCCTGAGTCGGTTTACAGCGTGGGCCTTAGCAGCAGCAGCTTCCGCGTGAAGGTGGCGGTTGGTTCAAATCCATGGACCAATCGGCAGAACATGGTGAACCTGGCCAAAGTCTGTGAGCGCTATGGCGGAGGCGGCCATGCCCGTGTTGGCGCTATCTCATTTCCCCCGGACAAAGGCGATCTGGCGCGCGCAGCCGCGGCGGAAATTGTGGCGGAACTGCGTGCCGCGGAAACAGCGCAAAACAAGTGATCTTTCAAAACACATGGCCTTTTGGGCCAAGGAAACGCTTAGTCCTCTTTTAACTCCTGATTTGGGAATACCCAAGCTAACTTTCCCTGAGGTCTTGCAGCAGAGTTGATGCTTCGATACCCTTCAACAAGTGCTCACTTTGGCCAGTGAGATCCAAAAAATTCAATGGAGTGAAATGGCAGTGCAAAGCATCCATCACCGTCTACTTGCGTTCATTGTTCTGGTTGGTCTTGCTTTGACCGGCACAGCGCAGACGGGCGGCGCAAAGGGTCCGGTCAAGTCGCGTCCCGCCACAGGCAGCGTGAACAAGCTCACGCGCGAGCAAAAATTTGTGATCGATACAGTCAGGATGGCGGTGGCCCTGCCTGAGCCTGACCCACAGGACCGGTTGCGTGTGCTCTCCAGCGCCGCTGATGTGGTGTCACCGATTGACAAGAAAATGGCCCGGAGTTTCTGGAGTGAAGGCGCTCGTATAGAAACAGAATTGGTGCGGCTGGGTCAGACGCCGGCTGTCTCCATGATGTCGGGCGGCCAGGTTGACTGCGCCACAGCCCTGAACTTTGTGGAGAACCTGCCGGAAAGCGCCGTGCTCCGCGCTGAACAATCGCTGATTGGCGCCATGACCACCTGCCCCAAACAGACCCTCGATCCGGTTTCGCGCAAGCTGGATGCTGGACTGGACAAGCGTGTGGTCGCCCCGCGTGCGCTCATGGCAGCCATGTCTGCTCAAGGCGAACGCTCTGCCTGGTCCAGGGAGCACTTTGCCCGGATGTTCGCCAATCTGCCCGATCCGAAAGAGAATGTCGCTGAAGCTGAAAATTTTGCCGCCATGTATACGCAGATGTCCGGCGCGGTAGACAAGGACGTTGCGGCCAAAGCCGGTTTGCAACTGCTCACGTGGTTGGGGAAGCTTGAAGACTCTCCCCTGCGCTCGTTGTCCATTCGCGTCACGACCGGTGCAATGCAGCAGGCGCTGGGCGATGAAGGCTACAAAACAGCCCTGCAATCTGACGTGGTGGCCAGCACCACCGCGCAAAATGCCGGCCCGGAGCGTGAGATTGAACGGCCCGCGCCCCAGGGTGTCTCCATTCTCGCGGCCATGGACAACCGTGGCACCGACCAGACGGAAACCCTTCGCGGGCTTCCCGCCATGGACCGGGCGCGCGCCGCCGCAGCACACGGGTTCGCCACCGGCACTGCTGGAGATAAACAACAGGCCCGCAAATACTTTGACATCGCATTCAGCGCCGCGGATGAGGTCTGGGAAGCGCGTACTCCCGAGGCGAATGCACCGGCGGTAATCCAGGAAATCAGCGAAGCCGCCGCGCAGGTGGATTCATTGAATGCGTTGACCCGCGCCCAGAAACTTCATGACAGTTCCGCGCAGGCCATTGCCATGCTCGCCGTGGCCCGGGTAGTGGCCAGCAACGGCGTTACTCGATAAGAAATCTGTTATCCACAAAACTAAAAGTTTTACCATTTGTCAGGCTGGTGATGTCATTGTTAGGCTATCTTAAATCCCACGATCAAGGTCTTCATTTGGTTCATATCGTTGATGTGCAATGCCCCAAGTGTCTCCGTAAGTTCAGGACGGTCCCCTCCGTCGTCGAGCATGCCGGTTGGGTTTACTGCTCTGTGTGCGGCTCGCGTATGAATATCTCTGAACCACGACCGGTCACCGCGCTTTCCACAGAAAGCAGCAATAACGGCAAATAGGCCCGCCGTGTCCTCCGTACGTGCTGTCATATGTAATCAGGCTTAAGAAAAGCATCGGAAGCACACATATTGGTTTTGTCCCAAAGTCACCTTGTGCTGGTGGTTTCCCATTGTCAGGGGCCGCGTAAATGGCTAAGCTTGCGCCAGACAACCAGGAGAAGTTCGGAAATGTTTGTTGGCAAAGCCCGGTTTGCGATGACCTTTGTAGCGGTTTTTGCGGGCGTTTGCGCGGGCCAACGCGTACAGGGTAACGGCCAATCGCCGCGTCAGGCGATGATTGAGATGCTCTCGGGCGGCGAAGCTCCATTCAAAAAACATCTGACCGTGGAGATGCAGGCCAAATTGCAAAACCTGATGAAAGCTTCCATGGATAATGCTCCCAACCCATTTTTGGCGATGCTTGGAGCACCATCTTCCGGCAGCAACAAGTTTCAGTCCTTTGATATGGGACAAATCCTGTTTTCATTCAATAACCCGCAGGAACATGAGCGGTATGAGCTTCACATCGATAGCGATCAGCCCGCCGGAGACGAAGACAACATGGCGCTTTCGCTGCACCTGGTCCGCAACGGCATGGAACGGGAGATCCCCGTGGGCCTGCGCTTTGTGCTGAATTTAAAGCGGCAGGAGGGGACTTGGCGGTTGAACGCAGTCACATTCAGCGCAACCGTGCCGGTGGGCGATCCTCGCGTCCTGGAGAAATCCTGGTGGGGGCCGGTCCTGGCGGCTGCAACCGGAAGCGCTGATCCAACCGCCGCTACCGAGCCGGTTGTAGTGGATGAGCGTCCCAAAATGAACCCACTCCGCGCGGTGCGTATGATTGGCATGGCGGAAAATATCTATGCCCAGCAACATCCCGGCCTTGGCTACACATGCACACTCGGCGATCTAGTAAATGTGGGCAAAGGCATGGACGAAGAGGGTATGTACAAGTTCATGGACGCGGACTTTGCCGACGGTCTCTACAACGGCTACAAATTCACTCTGAGCGGATGTGAGCGCACGCCAGCCCGGCTGTTCC
This sequence comes from Candidatus Angelobacter sp., assembly GCA_036270475.1. Taxonomy (GTDB): domain Bacteria; phylum Acidobacteriota; class Terriglobia; order Terriglobales; family Acidobacteriaceae; genus Angelobacter. The sequence continues at coordinate 5,844 of DATBCN010000058.1, forward strand.
GCATTACCGCCGAGCCGGTCGCCGGCAAGGGCAAGGCCTATTGCTCTGACAGCGCGAACAATCTGCGCGCCTCTGATGATGGGCGCGGAACTACCTGCCTGATATCCGGGAAAATCGCCCGCAAATAACTTTCCCGCAGCCTCAGGATTTTTGTATCTGCAGATGGTTCTCCACCGAGAAAACTCCCGGCACGCCATTCGCACGCAGGGCAGCGGCGTCTTTATCTCCCTGTGAATCCACCACGCCTTCCAGAGTGACGTGGCCGCCCTTCACAATGATGTGGATCGGCGGCACGGATCCCATGGAATAACGGAAAAGGCGCTCGTCATTGAAGATGGCCCGCGCTACTTGCGTCCGGATTCGATCATCATTGGGTGAAGGAGGCAGGATCTCTATCTGGTTGTCCACGCTCTCCACGCCTTCAATCTTCTTGACCACTTTTTCCGCCGAGTCTTTCAGTACCGCATTTCGCACCTGTCCCATCAGGGTCACCCTGCTCCCATCCGCCTTATATTGGAGGTTATCGAAAATGCTGAGTTGCGGCAGCATCACCAGTTCGTGATACACCTCGCGCGAGATTCTTTCCTGCATGCGCTGGGAACCGGTGGATGTCTGCCCAGCACCGCCAGAATTCTGCGCCATTCCGGTAGCCGACAGGGCCACGCATAGCAAGCCTGCATAAAGCCAATGCCAGATCTTTCTCATTTTCCGCTTCTCCTTCACGCTTACTTAGAAATGAGATGCGAGCAGACGAAAATACGTTCTCCCGCCATAAGTCGAACATTCGGCGCCGGTCCACGCCCCTGAATCTTACTTTTTTGCCGCCAGCGGTAGTTATTTTGCCTCTCGACCTGCCCTCCGATCTCTGGCTAAGCCGCTGAAGTTTCCTTCATAAGAGTGCCCTTGCCGGAAAGTTAAGGTGAATCACCCGTTGTGGCGGTTTTGACCGCCGGTACAATAGTAATCAACAGTAATCAACCTTCCCTCAGCGCCCAGACCCTTTAAAAATGCGGGTAAATGCTCTTTCGATTTCAAAATGGATTACTGAAGTACCGTTGTCACTAAATAGGAATGCCTTAACAATGAGCAAGTACGTCGGGCTGATGGGGCGCGTATTTCCGGGGCCCGCCCGGTGATTCAAGCAGGAGGAGAGGCTTTCAATGAAAAAATACTTTACGATTTTTGCGCTGGGGATGATGGCAATTTCCACAGCGGCATTCGCCGGGACAACAGCGGTGAACACCAACACGGTGTCGCCGACGCTGCAAATCTCGGCCACCATTCAATCGGCAGTGCAGCTCACATTGAGCACAGGCACCGCCGCGGTAACCCATTGCGCCGTTACACCAGGTGCGGGCACAGATTACGCCATGAGCTTTGGCACCGTCGACGCTCTGGGCATCAACAACGGAGCTTGCAATAAGTTTGCACCGGTCACGCCCGGCGTCTCCAACGCCATTTATTGGTCTGATTACAACATGACGCCGGTCTTCACCAGTCAGGCCGCAAGCGCCGCCCCGACAATCACTGCCAAGGTGACCACCGATTTTCCGGCTCCGCACAACATTTTTGTAGTGCGTGACAGCGCCAACTCTCCCACTGTCCCGGCCAGCGCCGCAGCCTTCACTGCCATAAGCACTGGAACGCCTGACACCATTGCCGGCCCGTTTTTGAGCGGGGTCGTTCAAACACGTTTTATCGGTGTGGCAGTTACGCCGTTGAATAGCGCCACCGTCCTGACTGGCGCACAGTCGGCGACCGTTACCTTTACTTTGACGGTCCAGTAAGTTGGGCCGATCGGGGCTTAGCCAGTTCGCCCCGTAGTGAATCAGGATGATGAGAGTATGCAACCATGACCTTCGACGCCCACA
>DATBCN010000059.1:0-3158 GCA_036270475.1 Candidatus Angelobacter sp.
TAAAGCATTGAAGGTCGTTGGATCAGGCTCAAAAGCAGTGATTTGTGCCAAAGGGTACAACCATTTGAAATACAGTGTTGCCATGCCAATATTGGCACCACAATCAAGGATCACCGGATTGGGCTTGTTACTCGTAAACCAGTAGGATTCGCGGGCAAAAATCTCGCTGTAAAGCATGACCAAGGCTGGGCGACCTAGAAACTTTATTTTCCAACCAAATAATTTGCCTCGCCCCAGCGCTGAGACGATCAAGCCTTTTAGCAATTGCAGCTTGCGCGAGATCGGAGAAGAAGAACGCGCGATGCAGACAGTATCCTTGACTATCTTCTGAAATAGCATAAGAGGTGAGTGCAGAGAACAGCATACCAGCTTGACGATTCAATCTACGGTCGAAGAGCCTGGGTCTCTATGGCTGCTTGATAAACGCTCCCAGATGCGGTCAACAAATTCTGCCGCACCGGCTAGAGTGATGGCAACGATCATTACGGTCATGGCCCATAGAAGACTAAACACAAACCCGATGGTCTTCTGAAATCTCATCGCTTTTCTAACTCACGTTACCAGCGCTTACGTTCAAAAATGTCAATTTTGCCCTGGGAGACCTCTCGTCAGCGGGCTTATTGCCTTACGGTCTCAGGACTTCTGGCCTGTTCCTGCATGAGCGCTGGCCAATCGATCGTCGGCGAAAGCGCGTGAAAGTCCATGTGAGTGGCCACGCCAGGAACCGGGCTCCACAGTTTGCGCCGTTTCCCAAAAAGGATTTGCGGCCAGCCAAAGAACCACGCCTTGGCGATAATTTTGGCGAAAAGGGGCTGGCGCACGGTCCAGCGCAAAAAATCAACAGGATGGAGCACATTTTCTTTCGTCAAGCTTAACCAAAGGCTGCAGTCAAAATTGCGCCGGGCATAGCTGCGAAATATTCGTTGTGTTTGCCGGAGAATGGATTTTGTGGTCAGAAAAGTAAGGCAGGTAGAGCCTGCTGTCCGCCAATGCCGGTCCTGGAAGACACGCAGCCACGTTGGCCTACGATGCAGTTCCTGCGTATAGCAATCCATGTGATCGAATGGGCTTACAAAATCCGCGTCCGCATTACCTTGAATGAACTCGGTCATAAGCCTGAACTGGTCAGGCAGGTAGAAATAATCGTCTTCAGCAAAGTAAACGAGCTCGGCGTCCTGCTGGTGCAACAGGATTTCAATTTGCCGGTTGAATGTGCCATGGTTGCCGATTCCCGGCAGAGGTTCAAGGACCAGGTCTTCAGGCACAAAGGCCCGGCGGAACATCCCGGCATAGCTGGGCGGGCAGCCATCCAGAAGGACCCATACCTTGGCGCGCAAATCGCCCAGAGACCGGCGAAACGACTGAAGGCAAACCTCCGCCATGCGCTCTTTGTCGTCACTGAAAGGCAAACCCAGCGCGGGTTTGGACATCTTGGGATAGATGCGATACACAACCGCCACGTCATATTTGTAGGTGCGTTGGTTCATGCGCGTGCCGCACAAAATTGCGAAGCCCGCAGGTTGCGATGCTCTTCCATGATCGTAATCTATCAGCATCAATAGTGCTGGACAAGGTGCCGTGTTGGTGAGGCCCCCATTACCAGTGGCCCCGCCCGTTGGTGCCTATATTCAGGGGAATGAGGGATGACATCTAAGGTGCAGAACTGGCTGGCACCTTGCGCCAGCACGCAGGGATGAAATAATCTACCTGCAGTCTTTCAAAATGAAGGAGACCTATGCGGATTCTTGTGGCGGGAGGCGCCGGATATGTTGGCTCAAGCCTGATACCCAAACTGCTGGAGCGGGGATATGACGTGGATGTGGTTGACCTTTTCTGGTTTGGAAACGCCCTGCCGGCTGAAGTCCGCATCATTAACCGGGACCTGTTCGACCTGCAAATCAGCGACCTGAAGGATTATGACCAGGTAATTTTTCTAGCCGGCCTGTCGAACGATCCCATGGCGGAATTTTCCCCCAGCAAGAATTTCATTTTCAATGCGGCGGCCCCAGCTTATCTTTGCTACATCGCCAAGCAGGCCAAGGTGCGGCGCTATATTTACGCCAGTTCCTGCTCGGTTTATGGCTACACGGAAAATGAATTGTTTGATGAAGACCGTCCGGTTGCTTCGTCCTATCCGTACGGAATTTCCAAGCTGCAGGGAGAGCAGGCGGTGCTGCAGTTAATTGACACGGATTTTTCCGTCATCGCCTTGCGCAAGGGGACCGTATCCGGATACAGTCCGCGCATGAGGTTCGATCTCATCATCAACACCATGTTCAAATGCGCCATGAAGGACGGCGTGATTCGCGTGAACAATCCTGCCACATGGCGTCCAATACTGAGCATTGAAGACGCCGCCATGGCGTATATCCGCGCGGTGGAAGCCAACCAATCTCTCTCCGGGATCTTCAACATCGCTTCCGGAAACCACACGGTGGGAGAAGTCGCCGATCTGGTGAAGGGAACAATCCATGAAGAGACAGGGGCCAGCCCGGCACTGGACATCAAGCATATCCAGGACATTCGCAATTACAAGGTGTCCATTGAGCGGGCCAAAAACATCCTGAGCTTTCATCCGCATCACAACGTCAAGACGATTGTCCGCAACCTGATTGAGAACATGCCCAAATGCAAGGATTGGGACAATCCCACTTATTACAACATCCAGGTATTCAAGGGGCTGGATGAAGGCGAGCGTTCAAAGTTGATGACCAGCCCGGTTGGGGCCACGCAATGAGAGTGGCGGTCATTGGCGGCAACGGCCAACTGGGCCGTGATGTTGCTTCAGCCTTTGCGTCTGACGGCCATACGGTAACAAATTTCACGCACCAGGACATTGAAATCTCCACCCTGGAATCTGTACGAACATCGCTTGCCGCCGTGCGGCCTGAATTGGTGGTGAACACGGCCGCTTTTCATCATGTGGAGAAATGCGAGGCCGAGCCAGGTTTGGCTTTTGCGATCAATGGCATAGGCGCACGCAACCTTGCTCTGGTTACGGCAGAGACGGGCGCAACGCTGCTCCACGTCAGTACGGATTATGTGTTCGATGGGCAGAAATGCGCGCCTTATGTTGAAGCGGACCTGCCAGCCCCGCTCAATGCATATGGCAACACTAAACTGTCGGGCGAATTCTTTATCAGGGCAATGAACACGCG
>DATBCN010000060.1:0-5728 GCA_036270475.1 Candidatus Angelobacter sp.
CAATGCATGAAGTGGTTTTCAGCGACAGCACCCAGGAGCAGAAGGGTGTAAAGACCGGAGACATCGCCAAGCGGCTGATTGATTACGGCTTCCATCCTTATACTGTGTCGTTCCCGCTGGTGGTGCATGGCGCGATCATGATTGAGCCCACGGAGAGCGAGTCGCTGGAAGAGCTGGACCTGCTGGTGGACGCAATGAAGGCGATTGCCCGCGAAGCGGAAGACGATCCTGAGTTCGTAAGAAATGCGCCTCACAATACGCGCGTAAAACGGCTGGACGAGACGGCTGCGGCAAGAAAGCCAGTATTGCGGTGGAAGCCGGCAGCGGCAAAATCAGCCGGGGAATAAACATCTGAAATCCCGAACCCGCGCTTTTTTGCGGGTGAGGGAACCTTATTTTTACGTAGCTCTCAGAGGCCCAAAACCTCAATGGCATAAGCCTTTTCGCTTACTGACGTGTTCTTATCCGCGCTATACACTTCTTAACTATAGTGATCTCTCGCTGCGCTCGAGACTTCGGAGAATACCTAAGGTAACATTCCTGGTGTCTAAAGCTTGAGGTACACTCAGTGTTAGCCATGTCATCCGTTAAGTCTTTATTTCTCCTTTTTGTACTTGCATTGTCCGCCCCGGCGTTGCTGGGGCAAACGGCCGCGGCAGGCGCCACTGACCCGGTATTGTTGCGCACCCTGCAGCAGGAGCTTGATCGCGCGATGAGTTCCCTCAGCAAGGCCGATCCGGCTCCCTATTTCATCAGCTACGCCGGCAATGAGGAATTCGGCTCCGTCATTATGGCGAGCCACGGCGCCCTGATGGCCAACATCAAGCGGCATGAACGCACGGTGGATGTTTCCGTCCGCGTGGGTGGCCGCGACCTGGACAACACACACGGCGAGAACCGCTTCAACGCAGTGACCACGGCTTCATTGCCTCTGGAAGACCGGCCCGATGCCATCGCGCGCGTGCTGTGGATCAACACGGACCGCATGTACAAAAAGGCCGCGCAGGGCTTTATTGAAATAAAGACGAACACCAAGGTGCGCGCGGACGAGGAAGATTCTTCCCCGGATTTCTCCACGGAGAAGCCGCAGGTCTATATCGGCAAGGAAAGCGTTCCGCCGCGGTTCGATCAGCGCGAGTGGGAAGACAAGGTCCGCAGGCTGTCGGCGATCTTTACAAAATATCCTGACATTGAAAGTTCCACCGTGGTGCTGCTGGTGCAGGATGCGACGCGCTACTTTGTTTCCAGTGAAGGGTCGCGGCTGGTAAATTCACGGCCGCTGATCCGGGTGCTGGCGTTGGGAAGCACGCGGTCCGTGGACGGAATGGAGCTGGCGCGGTCAGAAACGTTTGACGCTTCCACGTTTGACAAGCTTGTGCCGGAGCAGGTGATGGCGGCGAAGATCGAGAAGATCGCACAGGACCTGCAAAAGCTGAAGAAGGCCCCGGTGGTTGAGCCGTTCAACGGGCCGGCTTTGCTCTCAGGACGCGCGGCCGCGGTGTTCTTCCATGAGGTGGTGGGGCATCGTTTGGAAGGCCAGCGCCAGCGCGGAGAAAATGAAGGTCAGACGTTTACCAAAATGGTGGGCCAGCCGGTACTGCCGAAGTTTCTCAGCGTGGAAGATGATCCCACGCTGGCCTCACTGGATGGAGTTGAACTGAGCGGTAATTACAGCTACGACGAAGAAGGCGAGAAGAGCCAGCGGGTTGAATTGATCCAAAACGGCGTGCTAAAGCAGTTTTTGATGTCGCGCATGCCGGTGAAAGGATTTTTGCAATCGAACGGCCATGGGCGTGGACAGAGCGGATTGATGCCGGTGGGCCGGCAGGGAAACTTGATTGTCCGCTCCAACAAGACGGTGGCGGATGGGCAGCTTCGGCAGGAGTTGATCAACGAGATCAAGAAGCAGAAAAAGCCGTTTGGCCTCTATTTTGAAGACATCGCCGGCGGATTTACGCTGACCATGCGCAATCTGCCGCAGGCATTTCAGGTGATGCCGCTGATGGTGTGGAAGGTCTATCCAGACGGACGTCCGGATGAGCTGGTGCGCGGCGTAAATATTATTGGCACGCCGCTGAACGCGCTGAACCGGATTGTGCTGACGGGGCAGAAAATGGACATATTTAACGGCGAGTGCGGCGCGGAATCGGGGTCGATCCCGGTGGCCGCGGTCGCGCCGGCCATGCTGTTTTCCGAGATTGAAGTGGAGAAAGTGGCGCAAGGGCATGAACGTCCTCCGGTGCTGCCGCCGCCGGGCGTAGATAAAGCCCAGGTGGCGAACCAGCAATCCACCGCCAAACCGGAGGTGCACTAATGCGCCGTCTGATTTCAGCCACGCTCCTTCTGTTTACTGCGTCCATTTGGCTGTCGCTTTCCGCCGCTGCCGTCACAGACGACAGCGCAACGGCTTCGGCTGCTGCCTCGGTTTCATCGAATGACCATGGCGACCCGGTACTGAAAGCGATGCTGGCGGAGCTTAAACGCTCCCAGGAAAAACTGCAGCTGGGAAAGTTGCAGAGACCGTATTACATCGACTACCAGGTCACGGAAATCCAGGACAATATTTCCGATGCGACGCTGGGCGCCCTGCGCACCAACCAGATCAACACCGGCCGGCTGGTGCGCGTGGTGGTGCGCATTGGCGACTACAAGCAGGACAGCTATTTTGGAGAAGGCATGGGCGCCGCGGAGGTACTGCCCATGGACAATGACGAGATGGCGTTGCGCCGCCAGCTCTGGCTGGCCACGGACAAAGCCTACAAATCCGCGTTGAGCGGCCTTACGGAAAAACAGGCCGCACTCAAAAACGTGGAGACGGAAAACGACCTGGCGGATTTTTCCGAGGAGAAGCCGGCGCAGTCCGTACGCGACGTGGCCCGGCTTGATGTTGACATAGAGAAATGGAAGCAGACGCTGCGGAGCACGTCCGACCTTTTCCGCGCCGACCCGAACCTGGAGATGAGCAGCGCTTTCCTTAACTTCCGGGTGCTGAACCGCTATTTTGTCAACACCGAGGGCACGGTCGCGCGCAATGGCAGGACGATTTATACGTTCCTGTTTTCCGGCTCTGACCAGGCGGATGACGGCATGCACCTGGAGCGCAGCCACGGCTGGGTGGTGACCAAGGCGGATGAACTTCCCAAGGCGGATGAGATTGAGAAAGAAGCCAGGCAACTGATTGGCAGCTTCAGCGCGCTCAAGAAAGCACCGCTGGTGGAGGACGATTATCGCGGGCCGGTGCTGTTCTCAGCAGATGCCGCCACCTCATTGTTTGAGCGGCTGATTGTGCCAAACATTCTTGGCATACGGCCTGATCTGGGAAACCCGGCGCGCACGAACGGCGAGTTTGCGTCCTATTACAAAGGCCGCGTGCTCTCTGACGTATTTACCGTAGTGGACGATCCCAAGGCCAGGGAGATTGACCATCAGACACTGGCGGGGACCTATGACGTGGATGATGAAGGAGTGGAAGCGCAGAAAGTTACGGTGATCGAAAAAGGCGTGCTGACGAATTATCTGCTCGGCCGCGAACCTATCCGCGATTTTCCGCACTCCAACGGCCACGGCAGGTCAGCGCTGGTTTCGGCGCCGCGCCCGCAGATTTCCAACCTGATCTTTAAAGCCAGCAACAGCGTTCCGGTGGAGGAGCTAAAAAAGAAGCTGATCCAGATGTGCAAGGACCAGGGACGCCCGTATGGCTATTACGTGGAAACCACCGGGCCGCAGCTTTCACCGCGCCTGCTATGGCGCGTCTACGTGAGCGATGGCCACATGGAATTGGTGCGCGGCGCGGTGTTCAAGCAGCTTGATACACGCGCATTGCGCAGCGATATTATCGCCACAGGGAATGATGCTTATGTTTACAACCGCGCGGAGCCGCTGCCCAGCGCGATTATTGCGCCATCACTTCTATTCGGCGAGCTGGAAATCCAGCGGGCCAACCGGACGCGGGAAAAACTGCCGCAATATCCGGCGCCGGCGTTGAGTACGGCCGCTAAATAGCATTTACCACAAAGGACACAAAGGACACGAAGGGTTGTTTAGCCTTCGTGCTCCTTGGTGTCCTTTGTGGTTTAATTGTGTTTCCCATGGGCCGCATCCACGTACTTTCAGAAAACGTTGCCAACAAGATCGCCGCGGGCGAGGTAGTAGAGCGTCCAGCTTCCGTACTCAAGGAGCTGCTGGAGAACTCACTCGACGCTGGAGCTACGCGGATTCGTGTGCAGGTGGAAGCGGGCGGCAAGAAGCTGATCCAGGTAACGGACAATGGATGCGGCATGGTGCGCGACGATGCGTTGCTGGCCTTTGAACGCCACGCAACCTCCAAGATCAAGGATGCTGAGGACCTGCTGAACATACACACCCTGGGTTTCCGCGGGGAAGCGTTGCCCTCCATCGCTTCAGTGGCGCGCGTGGTGCTGGAAACGCGCGATGCGGACGAAGACGGCGGGACGGTGCTGGAGATTGCCGGAGGCAAAATTCTGCGAGTGGAAGAAGCCGGACTTCCGCAAGGGACGTCGCTGGCGGTACGCGATCTTTTTTTCAATACGCCGGCGCGGAAAAAGTTTTTAAAGGCAGAGTCAACCGAGCTGTCACACATTGCTTCACTGGTAACGCATTACGCGCTGGCGCATCCGGAAAAGCATTTTGAACTGCACTCGCCCACCGAAGCCATGTTAGTCGCCGCACCGGTGGCTTCGCATTCTGACCGCATTTACCAGATATTTGGCCGCGAAACGCTCGACCAGCTTGTCCCACTGGCTGCTGCCATGAAGCTGGAGCGCGCGGGAATTCCGGAGCCGCCGCCGTGGCGCAGAGCCGAAGACTATCAACCGCCCGTCCCCGGCGACATACGGCTGCATGGTTTTATTTCCAAACCAGAGCTGCAAAAGTTGAACCGCAATTCCATCTATGTTTTTGTGAATGGGCGGCTGATTCGCGACCGCATGGTGCAGCACGCAATCATAGAAGGCTATCGCAACATTCTGCCGCCAACGGTTTTCCCCGTAGTGCTGCTGTTCATCGAACTGCCCAGTGAAGAGGTGGACGCCAACGTGCATCCTTCCAAGACGGAAGTCCGGTTCCGGCAGCATACGCTGGTACACGATTTTGTGCGCGAGTCAGTCCGCTCAGCGTTGATCAAGGCGCGCCCCATGCCGGAGTTTACGCGGGAGATCACGGCGCAGCCAACGGCCGCACAAAGTCTAAGTCCTGGAGCGCAGATTCACTCCGCGGCGGGCAATGAATTTGCATTGCGAGCAGAGACATTACCGCTGATGAATGAACGGCTCCAGTTTGGCGGCGAGCCAATCGCGGTGGACGCCAACACGACCGTGAGCGGATTTGGGCCGGTTGGCGGGCCAATGATGGCGCAGGGCCACGGGGCGAATGGGCATTCCGACGGCTGCGGCAATGTGATGCTGGACGAGCCGCAATCGGTGCTGGACCAATTTGCGCTGGCCAGCCTGAAGCCGCTGGGGCAGGTGCGCGATTCATTCATCCTGGCGGTCAATGCTGACGGGCTGTGGATCATCGACCAGCATGTGGCCCATGAGCGCGTGCTGTTTGAAAAGATCCTGCGCGAACGCGGACAAAACAGCCCAGCGCTGGACGGCCAAAGACTGCTGATGCCGCTGATTGTTGACCTCACTCCGGGGCAGCAGGCGGTGTTTGCCGAGATATCCGAGGAGCTGCAGCGCAACGGATTTGAAGTTGATCTTTTTGGGAC
>DATBCN010000061.1:0-5291 GCA_036270475.1 Candidatus Angelobacter sp.
TTCCTATGGATTGCCCCCGACAGGCGGTGAAGGCATCGGCATTGACCGGCTGACGATGCTGCTGACAGACTCGCGGTCGATCCGTGACGTGATCCTGTTCCCGCTTTTGCGAAAACAGCAGGAGCAGGCTGAAGAGGAGACAGAAGGCGCGGCGAAGCCTTAAGGAGGGACGCATATATGGGCGGCTGGCGTTTCAGTGTGTCCAGTTTTTGTGAAACGCGTACGCCACTTGCTGCACTACCTTTCTGGACGCCTGGGCATCAAGCCCAGGCCGCATATGCCAGAAAGGACCATTTATGGCATCCAGAGCAACCATCAAAGTGGTACCGCGCCAGCATATTCCCTCTAAAATCAAAAAAGTAAATGTTGAGGCCGACTTCACGGCGCCCCGTGGCGGCCCCCGTCCGAATGATATTCACATTCTCATACGCCATCTCTCCGCTTTTAACGGTGATTGGCAAAAAGTTACCGACACAACATACTTCATGGGAAACATGCCCCTGCCATTCCGTGCCCAGTTCGATAAACCGGAAGAAGAGGGTACCTATGACATACGCGTGATATTTACCCTTGACGGGGAGCCGATGAAGGACGGCGAACGCACCGGACAATTCTTTGTCGACTAGCCGGTTAAACCAGGGGGCGCTATCAAGTATGTTTTGCAGTCAAAGGTAGATTTGTGTTAAAGAACTCCGGGAAAATGGGTAATCCCAGAATAGTGGTCGAGATTTTTCGCAAGGCGCGGTCCCGCGCCCGGAGGAACAAAATGAAGATTCGGTCCGTGTTTGTTGCAATTCTTGCCATCACAGCCACGGCGTGGTGCGTTGCGCCCAGCGCGCCTGCCGCCTTCACGTCACTCACCAGCCTTGCCGGAGATTGGCAGCTCAAGGCTGAAGGCATGCCGCCACAGATCCTTACGCTGAAAGTGGTTTCGGGCGGCTCCGTGCTAATGGAAAGCATGGAACACGAGAGCATGGTCACGATGTATCACCTGGACAAAGACCATGTGATGATGACCCATTACTGCGCCGCGCAAAACCAGCCGCGCATGCAGGCCCAAATCTCGGATGACGGCAAGACCTTTACCTTCGATTTTCTTGACGCCACCAACCTGGCCAATCCCGCTGACGGACACATGCGCAAGATGGTGCTGACGATCCAGGACAAAGACCACTTCACCGAAGAATGGTTCTTTAACAAGAACGGAAAAGACAATGAGCACGGCGTGTTTCATCTCACGCGCAAGAAGTAGGGCGGTCCATGCGGGTGCGGGGGTATTGACAGCATGCGCCCGGTTGCATAGTCTGGCGCTCCATGTCGACTCCTCTGGACAAGCTCAACGCCAAGGTCTTTTCAGAACATTTACATACAAAATTCAAGGTGCATCTGGGCGATGCGGCGCCCATGACGCTGGAACTGGTCGAGGTGAAGGACAGCGATCCCTCGCCACAGATCGAGCTTTTCACGCTCCATTTTCTTGGGCCGGCAGCGCCCCGCCTGCCGCAGCAGACGCATCGCCTGGAGCATGACAAGCTGGGAATTTTTGAAATTTTTCTCACTGCGATCAGCGCTGAACCGCAGGGAATCCTCTATGAGTCAGTGTTTCATCGTTTCCGCACGCCCCCGGCCCCCCAGTCTAAGGACCACCAGGCTAAGGACAACCAGTCTAAGGACCACAAAGAATGATCGCCGAGGAGCAGGTAAGTCTTCGTCCGGTGGCAGACTCCGACGACGAGTTTATTTTGGCGGTCTATGCCTCCACACGGGCCCAGGAGATGGCGCAGGTGCCGTGGAGCGCGGAGCAGAAAGAAGCCTTTGTCAGAATGCAATATGCGGGGCAGCAGCAGCATTATGCCGCGGAGTTTCCCCACGCCAGCCATGACATTATTTACGTGGACCAGCTTCCGGTAGGCCGGGTCTATGTGGACCGGGGCCAGGACGTGCTGCACATTCTGGATATCACCGTGCTGCCGCAGCATCGCGGCCAGGGTGCGGGTTCATTGGTGTTGCGCCGGCTTCTCCATGAGGCAGGTGAGTTGGGGAAGCCGGTAACAATCTATGTGGAAAGCTTCAATCCCTCACTGCGGTTCTTTGACCGCCTGGGTTTCCAGAAAGACCAGGAGAAAGGGTTTCATCTGCTGTTGAAATGGGAGAAGCGGCCCTGACCCCAGCGGTATTGGCAACTGCCGCATTCTGTCGCGCGGCCTTGCCCGTTGCATACGGCACGGCGACGATGTGCGCCTGGTCCAGCCGGTTCACCACGGCAGAGTAAAGCTGCTGTCCGTTGCCTGCCGGAACGGTGAACAGGGCAAAGCGGCCCAGCGTGTCATGCTCAAGAAGATGCGTTGCCTCCGGCACCGCGGAAGAGCCGGCAAATACCAGGACAAATCCGCTGCTGGTGGGCGTAAACGAAGCCGCCTTATTGGCGACCGCGAAGCTGGCCGCGTTAACCGGCGCTATCTTTGGCAGATCTTCAACGGCCAGCAACGTCACCCACACAGGCGATGCATTGTCCGCGGAGAGGAAGACCTTAAAATTTGTGCCGATGGCGGCAGTAAAGTCATTGCGGCCAAGGTTATTCAACGCCGATGCGTGGTCCTGCCAGTTATCTGATTTGGACACGGGGTTTTTTTGTAAAGAGTCCGCGCCTTCGTCGCCGCCAATAGGCCGGCGGGTACCCAATGCCTGCAAGGGACTGCTAACGCAAGCCGCAACCGCCGCTAGAACGCCATGACTCAGAAACATCCGTCTGGAAAATGCCAAGTAACACCTCCGCTATTCAAGAGCAAAGAAAGCTCGACGCGCACTAAATTCCCATTTTGGGAATTTTATTTTTTTGGGGGAATAACCCCGCTTCTTGCGGGAATAACCTTGGGGCGTAGAACAAAAGTAATTGATAGTACTCGCAAGACGTAAGGATATCCAGCGAGATTTTTGTTTATTAGAAAACTTTAGTAACTGGCCCGCTAACAGGAGGAATTGCCGGTCTTAAGACGTGGGTGCGTACATTAGGATTCTATAGGGGCATAGAAATGTATGAAAACTTTTTAACACCCAAAGTTACCTTTGTCCATCCCCTTAGGACCTTAAGTGGCCTTTTTTCTTGACAATCTCTTTCATTAGAAGCAGAGTACATTCGTTAGAACAATCACACCCCCAGGCGTTTACTGATTCAATTTGAAGCGAGCCCTCAAAGTTCGGAGGAGGGCTATGCTTCCTCGTGGCTAAAAAAGCCCACACGGTTCTTTCCGGACCCCTCAACCGTAGTTAAAAGACGTGCGATCTCGCAAGGAGCTGCTACCCGTGACTAGAAGGTCCCTTTCTACCTGCCATCGTGTAATCGCCAAATTCCAATCTGCTTCCATTGTTTTCCTGTTGCTCATTCTGAGCGGATTGGGAAGTTATCTGTTTGCGGCAGCATTGCAGCAAGCTCCGGGCGGCCCCAAGATCTGGCTGCAGGACAACCAGCGCCTGCCGGTTGCCCATACCGGTGCGGCGGCGAGCCTGATGACAGGGGCGTCGCAGCCAGTCGCAATGACCTCGGGGGACATCGATGGGGATGGCGTGGATGACCTTCTGGTCGGTTATCGCGTGCCGGGCGGTGGCGTGATCGCCGTGCATCGCGGCAATCTTGACGCCTTCGCTCCACAGAGCGACGCTTCATTGCAGGCCATCGGCCGCGGCGAGTTCCCGGCGCCGTTTTTGCAGAATGCCAATACCTTCACGGTGCCGTTTTCTCCGGACTTCATCGCGGTGGGCAATTTCAAGGGGAATGGCAATCAGGACCTAGTGGTCGCAGCGAAGGGCGGGAATACGCTTTCTGTTTTTCCCGGCGACGGCAAAGGGGGCTTCGGCGATCCGCAAACAGTAGCGCTCCCGGGCGGAGTTACGGCCCTAGCCGCAGGTGAGTTCGGCGCTTCTGGGCAATTCACCACCGTGCTTGTTGGCACAAAGGGCGTCGGAAAGTCATTTTCTATGGTTGCGTTGGCCGGCTCGTTCGGGGGGCTCGCAGTAAAAGGCACCTTCCCGGTGAGCGCAGCGCCATCGAGCATCGATTTCGCCAATTTTGGCGGCACAGGCCGGGACGCCGCCTTTTTGGCGGGCGGGCAGATTTTTGTCCTGCGCTCTTCTTCCATGCAGGTAGTGCCGGTTTCCTTGCCGGTTTCCGCTCGCGCCTTTGCTCTGGGCTCGTTTATTTTTGACCGCAGCGGCGGAACGCAGATCGCCCTGCTGGCAGCCGATGGCAGCGTGCAGATCGCCGCTCGCAGCGAATTCGATCCGCGCAGCTATACGGTTGAGGAATTCGGCGCAATCCGGCAGGCCAAGGTGCTTCATGAAGCGCCTCCCCTGGGTCCACTGGCCACCTTCCCAACTGCGTGGAAGATTGTAGATACGTTCCCCGGCGTTGGCACTCTTGCCGCTGGCCAGACTCCCGTGTTTTTCCGCACGCGAGTTTCTTCCAACGGCGGCGACGACATTATGTGGCTCAACGCGGGCAACAGCCAGATGGCTGTGATTTCGCACCCCGACGTGCAGCCTGGCGCGCAAACGTTTGCTCCCGGACAGGTTTCAATCAAGCCATATAACGGCTCGCCGATCAACGCTCTGCCTTTACGCATCAACATAGACGGACGGCCCGGAGTCCTGGCGATCCATCAGGGCGAAGCTGCGCCTTCGATGCTGATGCCGATTCCTGATCCCACTTTTTTCCCGAATCGCTTTGATGATATCGCTCCTCGAGGCATAGCTCTCACTTGTCTCAATCCCGTAGCTGCTGACGGATCTGGCGACTGCACTCTTCGCGAGGCCGTCATCAAGGCCAATGCCACTGTGGGCACGGATAACATCCAGTTGCAGGCCGGAACCTACACGCTCACGAAAGGCCGTATCGCGAGCCCTGCTTACGATGCACAGACCGGCACGCTGAACATCAACGACTCACTCAATATCACCGGAGCCGTGGACGGCAGCGGCAATCCAACTTCCATCATCACGTGGGGAGCTCTCACCAGCGGCCTTAGCGTGGATATGATCATGGCCGTCAATGAGGACATCTCGATCCTCTCCAATGCCACGGCCAGTATCTCCAATGTGATCATTCAAAATGGCGTCAACCACGGTGTACACGGCAATGACGGTGACGGCGGCTGCATGGAATTTGACACCGGCACCAGCGGCAACGCCAATCTCACGCTGACCAACGTCATCATTCAAAATTGCGCCACTCTTCAGGGCGGCGGTGCCGGGCTCGTCGCTTTCAATTTCCTGAATCACAATAACAACGGGTTTGT
>DATBCN010000062.1:0-4301 GCA_036270475.1 Candidatus Angelobacter sp.
CCCAGAATCTGTATTGCTGTGGAGTAATTTGCGCGGTTCCTGACTTCGCCGATCTCGGTGGTCCTAACGCCGGCGATCTGGCCGGGAATCCGGGCGGATTTGGGTGCTGTGAAAAGCAATTCATAGTCCTCACCGCCGTTGAGGGCCAATCCAAGGTCAGCGCCCTTTGCGACAGGAATATTACTGGCGTCAATTATTGCCGAAACGCCACTTTCTTCACAGATATGGGCCAGATCCACGGAGAGACCGTCGCTTAGGTCGATCATGGCGGAGGCAAGGCCGCGTTTTCTCAGCCATTGGCCAACTTCAAGCCGGGGCGTGGGGTAAAAGTGAGGGCTGGACCTGCTGGGCTTGATCTTCTTTCCTGCATAAAGTTGTTTCAGGACAGCGGCTGAACCGCCGATTGATCCAGTGACGTAAATGCGGTGGCCAGGATGGGCGCCGGAACGGAGCACGGCTTTTCCGGTGGGCACCTGGCCCGTAACTGCAATGTCAGCAGTAATCTGCCGGGCCGATGAGATATCGCCGCCAGCGAGCTGAATATTGAAGCCTTTTGCCAGGGCCAGCAGACCGCGCAGAAAGCTGCTGATCCAGCTTTGTGGCAGGTTTGCCGGTAGTCCAAGGGAGAGGAAGCAGGCCAGCGGTTCGCCGCCCATGGCGGCGATGTCGCTCAAGCCTCGGGTCAGGCAGCGGTGGCCCACGGCCGCAGGCGGGTGCCAATTCCGGCGAAAATGTACGTCTTCAAGACAAAGGTCGGTAGTGACCAACAATTCCGAACCGGAAGACAGACGAAGGACGGCGCAATCATCGCCAATTCCATGCACCACGGCGCTGCCGGCTCTCTTACCCGCCAGCCGCCGAATTTGCCGGATGAGATTGCGCTCCGTAAGCATTTTTTCCACATAAATATATCAAATATAAGGACTTAAATCTATATTTTGGCCGATGGACTGATTGCTTCACATTCCTGATTTAAGGCTATCGCCGGATGACCAGAAAAAAATCCAGATGTGCCGAGGGTGAAGGTGGAAATGACCGGAAGGCCATGGCAGGCATAGGCTTGGGTCCGGCCTGGAGCAGCCAACCTTCGTTACCCCTGCGGAAGGCTTTGAGACATTGACAGTCAGTAGGGCGCTTGTTAAGGTTATCCCACATTCCATATTCCTTATGGTCGCCCATATCCTCTGAACGATTCAGACGGCCTGAAGGAGTTTCAGCCGGCTTTGGGGCCCGAGCAGAAGTTTTAGGCCCCAAGTGAGAGCGTACCGCAGCCGGAAAGCGCTCAAGGCATTTGATCGAGACAATTACTAACCTTGGAGTAGTTCATTTTGCGCAAGCGCTTTTACATCATGTTGGTGGCCAGGAACGCGGAAGGGGAGTTGCTGAAAATCCCTGTTCCCATGCACTACCTGTACGTTTTTGTGGCTGGCGCCTTGATTGGAATGCTGACCATTACCGGCATGCTTGGTTCCTATACCCGCATGGTGGTCAAGACGCAGAAATTCAACCAGCTTCGCGATGAACAAAAAGCCCTGAAATCCCAATACTCCCAGCTTGAGCAGATTGCCCAGGAGAATGAGCTGCAAGCACAGTCCCTAAGCTCCCTGGCCGGCGAGGTTTCCTCGCTGTATGGTCTCAAGCCCGATCCGGCTTTTGAAGATGACGATCCGGCATCCGCCTCACTGCAGCAGTTTTATGCATTGCGCAACACGGCGATGACCGGCGCGGCGTCAGTCGGCATTGGCATGGGTGAAACGCGCGACACCAGCACGCGGGATTGGATGCGGCTGGCGGCGGCACCCACGCTCTGGCCCGTCCAGGGAAGAGTTACCGGATCTTTTGGCGAGCGCATTGATCCGTTCAGCGGCGAAGGAGCGTTCCATCGCGGCGTGGACATTTCCAGTGATTACGGCACTCGCATTATGGCTCCGGCGGACGGCATTGTTCGTTTTGCTGATTTTATGAACGGCTACGGCCGCGCGGTGATGATTGACCATGGCAACGGAGTCAGCACACTGTATGGCCATCTTTCAGGGTTTGCCGTAAGCCCCGGACAGTTGATTCGCCGGGGTGATTCGGTTGGCTACGTGGGGCAGAGCGGACGCAGCACCGGCCCGCATCTGCACTATGAAGTGCGCATCTTTAATACGCCGGTGAATCCAAACAAATACCTGCGCTTCAGCTTCAATCAGCAGGTGGCGTCCGGAGCGATGTGATCTCGGCTGATAAATCAGCGCCTGGACGTTGGATTGGCGGCATCTGATTGAGCTTCTGACCAGATCTTCTTGAGAACCGATTGCGGGACTGTGGCGGTGAAAACCGCCACATTTTCTTTTTGCGCCACTTGAATGCTGTCAAATGCGTCCTTGATGTCCTTGTCCGCGCCTTTTGGCTTGATGAACTGGCCTATGCCGCGGACCAGCGCCAGATGCGCGTTTGCGGAGTCCACAATTTGTTTTGCCTGGGCCTGGCTTTGGGCAAAGACATCAGCGCGAAGCAGCAGAGAGCCGGTGTAACGCAGCGAGCCAACGGCAACCGTGTCCGCGGGGAGCGTAATGGCAAACCCACCGGGAAGTTCCACATTGTCAGGCTTGTTGGAGATGCGATCAATGAGCCAGGCCACGCTGCCCAGCGGAACATCACTGTAATGGCTGAGCAACGCGGGCCCGCTGGAGGATTTAAATGTCCGGTCGATGATGCCGTGCATTGGTTCGGGAGAGACCATGTTGGTGGCTGCGACTTTTCCGGCCTCCAGCAACGCCACGCGCACCATGTGACCTTCATGAGAAATGGAGTAAATGGTGTGATCGCGATACTGTTCAGTGCCCGAAGAGAGCAATTGCAGATAGTTTTTGAGCCGCGCCGGATCGAACCGTCCAATGAATATTTCTGATGATTCAACGTCGCGGCCATCGGCGGTATCGCGGCGGGACATGGCGACTTCATCCAGGTCGCGTTCAAACTGGATTCCAGTTTTATCGACAAAGTCTTTGTAGTCGCCTTCGAGCTGTACCGTTCCGGATTTTCCCAGATCGAACAAGTGGACAGGTCTTAAATTGGCGTAAAGAATCAGATCGCCTTCCGGCAGAAGCCGGGCCGGTTCCGGCGACTGGGAACTGCGGTGATACACAAAAAACGCGCCGGCTGCCACGGCGATCAATAAGATGGCTAAAATCAGCAGTTTGCGGTGCTTCAACATGAGGCGTCCAGTATAGATGAAGCGGACTTTTTTGCGAGCGAGCATGACGCAAAGGCAGAAGAGTTGTTACAATGATGAAGGAGCGGTATCATACAGATCACGATCCTTCCAACAAAGCTGGCGCACAAAGTTGCACGCGGATTGCCGCTGTGCTAACTTATTAACTTTGTGCCCGGTTACGGGAGGTTTGTGCTGGCGTAGCTCAGCTGGTAGAGCATCTGATTTGTAATCAGAGGGTCGGGGGTTCAAGTCCCTTCGCCAGCTCCAGATGAATAACGGGATTTTTCTGAAGCGCGTTAGCTGGACGCGTTTTGGATTGACAGCAGGCACTGCGCACACATAAGCAGTTTTTTCTACCGGAAGGCAAACCCACGAAGACTTCCCAAACGTCAAGATTGACGGCTAATGCGGAAGTATGTTCGCGCGTCCCTTGAATAGCTTTTGCCCAGATGGATTTATCCTGACGGAAAAAGAGCGTCCCGTTTGTTAACCAGCAACCGAGCCCGGGAAAATGAGCGTGTAAACGCGAACGCAATGCAAGGGCTGAAGCAGGCTCGGTTCAATGCACAGGTGACCGAGTGGTTAATGGTAGCAGACTGTAAATCTGCCGCTCTTCGGAGCTACGGAGGTTCGAATCCTCCCCTGTGCACCAGATTGTTTTTTAGCGCGAGTTGTAAATGCAGAAGCGCAAGCGTTTTTATGTAGCACTCACGATTTATGCGGTTCTAGGGCTGCTGATCTGGGTGACGATGGAAGATGTTCCGTTGCCTGTTGGAGGCGGCCACGTCGGTATCCGGTCCCTGACTTTGATCGTGCTGGCAATGTTTGCAGTAAGGACTATCTTGCACTTCAGGGCAGATCAGATTCGCGGCGAGCAGGACGAGGAGAAAGTTTCGAGCTGATGTAGCTCAGTTGGTAGAGCACTCCCTTGGTAAGACGTTGCGGCAGCGAAGCGTAGCCGCAACAAAAAAGGAAGTCGTCACCCGGTGACCTCTGCCGACGCTGGTTAAGAAGTTTCGAGCTGATGTAGCTCAGTTGGTAGAGCACTCCCTTGGTAAGGGAGAGGTCACCAGTTCAATCCTGGTCATCAGCTCCAGAAGTT
>DATBCN010000063.1:0-3246 GCA_036270475.1 Candidatus Angelobacter sp.
TGCAAACCCGCGCGCCCCAGGCTCTGCATGGTTTCAACCGCCGCACGGCTATGTCCGTCAAGGACTAGTACAGTCATATTGCTCATGCTTCCGGCCGGTGCAGCCGCCATGCGGTTAATGCCGCATTTTCAGCGCTGGGAATGCGTGGCAGCCGATGAAGGTCCAGGCCGTCTCTCTCGTTGACCAGGCCGCTTTCCGTGGTTACTGCCGCACGATAGATGTTTTTTGTTGCATCATAGGCCCGTGCATCATAGGAGCCGTTTGGATAGCAGAAAAATTCTGCTGGACGTTTTAGCCGTTGCTCAAGGCAATGCCGGCTTTCCCGCAACTCAAATTCAAGTTCTTCTGCGGAAAGAGTAGTCAGTATCGGATGGCCCATTGTATGCGACCCGATTGTGATGAGACTGGCATCGAGTGAAAGCAGCTCTTCCCAGTTCATGATGTCAAAAGCCGTTTCCTGGGCGGGGGTTGGCCGGAACTCCGGAGTGGCTTGCCGTATGGTTTGTTCCGCTTCCCGGCGTTGCGCCAGGCGCAACGTCTTCATCCATTCCACAATTCCTTCGACCGAGTTGCCGGTTGCATGCAAACTTTCGCGCAACTCTGCCAGGGCAGGCGATGACAAACTCTGCAAACGGCACCGCGCTTCGTGGTTCCATAGCCACGTTCCTGCGTCAATCAGCCCTGGGCAAACAAAGAATGTGGCCGGCACTTGTAACTCGCGCAAAATCGGATAGGCAACAGCAAGGTTGTTTCGCAGTCCATCGTCAAACGTCAAAACAATCTCATTCATGCCAGGAGATGTGCCATTTCCCAGTCGATTTACCATCTCTTCCAACGACACGACCTTGAAGTGTCTTGCCAGAAACCGCAATTGCGCGGCTAGCGCTTGCCCTCCTTGGGGAATGATGCCGTGATACATCAATATCCGGCCACAGCCCTGCCGCCGCGCCATGGCGGCGGAGAAGCCACAATGGAACGAGATCGTGTGTCCCAGGGATTTCAATTCAGATGAAACTGACAAGACCCGTAAAACTCCAATCGCTGGTTTCCGTTCGCGTGTTCGTTTGCAACAAATCTTTGTCGCAACAAGCGAGGGATATCCACCAAAGGTAAGAGCAGATCGTATGCCGTTTATTTTGAGACAAAGAGCTGTTGACTCAGGCTCGAATCGAATATTCGTTAAACTGTTTATTTACAGTTGTTTAGCTATTCTAGACGAACAAATCGGGCAGCGATCAATACACCGCCAAAAGACAAACGTATTGACCATCCTATGCAATGTTTTTCACTTCGACTGCATCAATTCACTCGACGCGATTGTAAGTCATTGAAAATACTAGTTTTCTAATAACAATTTAACGGCAGCAGCGTTGCACTTATATAGTGCGCCGAAGGCAGCAGTGTGTCCAAAGCGTGACAAACTGCCCCAAGAAGTCAAGGAAGAGGTATTTTGCAGGACCATAACCCAAATCCCGGAAACCTGACGCACGTTCTCAGTGTGGACGTGGAGGATTATTTCCAGGTGGAGGCGTTTGCAGGATCGGTCACACGCGAAAGCTGGAACCGATGGCCCTCGCGCGTAGTGGCCAGCACCCGGCGGGTGCTCGATCTCTTTGACCAACACAACGCCAAAGGAACATTTTTTACTGTGGGATGGGTAGCTGAGCGATTTCCGCATCTGGTGCGGGACATCCAATCTCGCGGGCATGAGCTTGCCTGCCACAGCTATTGGCATCGCACGGTGTACAGCCTTTCGCCGGAAGAATTTCGCAAAGACACCCGCCAGGCCAAACAAGCGATTGAAGACGCGGCCGGCGCGGCAATCCACGGCTACCGTGCCCCAAGCTGGTCCATCACGAAGACCTGCCTTTGGGCGCTGGACATACTGGCCGAAGAAGGGTTCACCTACGATTCCAGCATCTATCCGATTCATCATGATTTGTATGGTGTGCCGGGCGCCAAGCGGTTTCCATACACGCATTCCTGCAGCAACGGTTTGTCGTTGCGCGAGTTTCCTCCGGCAACGCTTCGCCTTCTGGGAACAAACCTTCCCGTGGCCGGCGGCGGATATCTGCGCATCTTTCCTGCAGCCTGGACGGAACTCGCGTTTCGCACATTTGAAAACAGCTATCGGGAAAAAGTTGTCGTGTATCTGCATCCATGGGAGCTTGATCCGGAGCAGCCGCGCATTGGCGGCCCGCTGAAATCTCGGCTGCGGCATTACACCAACCTGCACCGCATGAGCGCCAGGGTGGGGAGGGTGTTGAGCCGGCACAAGTTTCAACGCTTCAATGATGTGATGACCACGGAAGCCGCGGAAAATCAGGCTTCCCTGCATGCCGCTACCAGCGCGAATCACGAACAGATTCCTGCACATGCGCAGGCCGCGGCGCAGCAAAGTGGAGTGGCAAGGTGATGGACATGCCTGCAAAGCAAAATGCTGTCCTTGCCTATCACGAGGTGATGCCCGAATCGAACTACGCTTACTGCGTCACTTCCAGCGCATTTGCAGAACATTTGCGGCTGCTGGATGCGGCCGCAAAAGATGGGCAGCCGGTTGCAACTATCACCTTTGACGATGGCGAGCAATCACAGCTTCACAATGCATTACCTTTGCTGGCTGAACATTGCTTCTCTGCCCGCTACTTCGTTACTCCGGGTTTGATTGGAACGGCGGCAAAGTTTTTGGGCTGGGACGAGCTCAAGACTTTGCAAAAAGCGGGGCACTCCATTCAATCGCACGGTTGGTCACACAAATTCCTCACATTATGCTCTGACGACGAACTCGCGCATGAGCTAGGTGTGTCAAAGCAGGAGCTGGAGCAGAAACTGGGAGCCGCCGTGCATGAGATATCCGTTCCCGGCGGACGCTGGAACCGCCGCGTTATTGAAGCCGCTGCCACGGCGGGATACAAGCGTGTCTATCTGTCCGATCCGTGGATCGTCACGACCATGTACGGGTTAGAAGTGATTGGCAGATTTATGGTGCGGCGCACCACAACGAACGCAGAACTGTACAAAATAGTACAGAGAGACAGGAGCGCTCTCTGGAAAATGAAAATACGTTCGCAGGTCCGGCAAGGCATTGTTGGTTTGATGGGAGACGATTTGTATCACCGTCTTTGGTGCCGGCTTACGGGTTACAACGAATTTGAAACCGCACGCCAGCAAAACAACCATTACTGAGAGCCAGGGAAAAGTGAAACCAGTGAAAGTATTACAACTGATCAGCAGCGGCGGCTATTA
>DATBCN010000064.1:0-2920 GCA_036270475.1 Candidatus Angelobacter sp.
CTGCCCACAATGTTGGCCCGGGGGACAAATCCCCAGTAACGGCTGTCATCGCTACTGTCACGATTGTCGCCCATCACAAAATAATGGTCCGCCGGCACGATCACTTCACCGCCGCTCACATTGCGTGACAATTCGTAGCGCCAGTGAGGGCGGATGCCGCCCGAGTCCCCCCGCTGGTTGGGAAAATTATCGCGATACCCGTCCGGCATAGGCTGCTTGTGCACCACGTAACCTTCGCGGAGCGCTTCGCCGTTCACGTACACCGTCCTGTCGCGAAGATGGATGTGGTCTCCGGGCATTCCAATCACGCGTTTCACCAGAAACTGCGATGGCTCCACGGGAAAATAAAAAACAACAATGTCCCCCCTTTTGATTGCTCCATAGGGCAGCAAATGCGGCCCGCCGCTATTGACGGCAAAGTGCAATTTGTCCACCAGAAGAAAGTCCCCGATGAGCAAAGTATTTTCCATGGAACCGGAGGGGATCTGAAACGCCTGCACAATAAACGTGATGACAAAAATGCTGAAAATCACCACGGTAAAAAATGTCTGCGTTCCAAACAAATCGCGCGGGGCTCCGTGACGAGGCGCCTGCGGTTTTTGGGGATCCTGTGAAGCTGGTTGGCTAACGGCTGTCTCTGTCGCCGGCGGGGCCGTGTCCATAGGTCCCGCCGTGAACGGCGCCTCACCAGGAGGCGCACCCTGCAGTGTCAAATCCTGCTCCGCCGGTTTTTGCTTCTGGTCGTTCATTCACTCTCTGCCTGGCCGCGCAAATGCTCCAGGGCTTGCTTGGCTGCCAGTTGTTCAGCTTTCTTCTTTGTGCCGCCTTCCGCGCGGACCACATACTCCGGCTTGCTCTGCCCTTGAATATAGATGCGCGCTTCCACCGTGAAGGTCTTGCGATGGTCCGGCCCTTCTTCTTTCACCGTGGCATAGACCGGCTGCTGCCTTCCGCTGGATTGCAGCAACTCCTGCAGCGCCGACTTAAAATCCGCCAGGCTGAACTCGTTTTCCCCTTCGGCGGTAATCGTCTCCAGTTCAGATTGAAGAATCTGGCGGATGATAAACTCGCGGGTTTTTTCCAAACCAGCGTCCAGGTACATCGCGGCGATCACGGCTTCAATCGCGTCTGAAAGCAGCGTCCCCTTGGACCGCCCTCCACTGCGCTCTTCACCGCGCCCCAGCCGCAGATATTGCCCCAATCCGATTCTTGTCGCCACGCTTACCAGATGCTCGGCGCTCACCAGGTGCGCTTTGAGCTTGGAGAGCTGCCCCTCATGAAACGTGGGAAATTTCTCAAACAATAGCTGGCTGGTCACCAGACCCAATACAGCGTCACCCAGAAATTCAAATTGCTCATTGTCCTGCTTCTCCACGGCCGCATCTTGGCCGCCGGCCTTGGACTCTTCATGCGCGTGGGAGCTGTGCGTAAGCGCCCGCTCCAACATTTCCGGGCGTTGAAAGGTGTGTCCCAATGCGGATTGCAAAGCTGCAAGATCGGACTTCATGGCAATGGCGCTCATTGCGGCTCCGGGTTCCTGAGGCCTTTCGCCATTCCGGCCAGGCGCTCATGCTCAACCTCGGCCAGTTGTTGCAGCTCAGGATCGGAACTGGAGAGCTGCAATGCCTGTTCCACCGAAGTGAGAGCAGCCGCATATTTCTTTCGATGGTCCTGCGCCAGTGCCAGATGGTACCAGACACGCGGGTCAGGGCGAATTTTTGCCAGCTCTGCTGCTATCGTCAGGTCTCTTTCCGCGCCGGCGTCGTCGCCCGTCTTCAGCTTCATCATTCCCAGCGCTGAATACGCCATGGCCTGCAACGTGGTTTTGTAAAGCGGCGTCGTCTCTCCAGAGTTACCTGCATAAGCTGCTTCAGCGGCCTGGATGGCGCGGCCTGCATTCCGCTTGACCGCGCTGACCTTTTTGTCCCGATCGCGGTCGCGATCGCCTAGTCCATCCGCCAGCGCGGTGGCCGTAAGCACCAGGGCCAGCGGATTGTCGGGATCGAGTTCCAGGACTCTTTCTCCCATGGCCAGCATTTTTGCCGGATTATTTTCATGCTGGTACTGCAACATAGCGCTGGTATAAAGATAGTGGCGAAGCTCGCTATCGGGGTAACGTGATGCAAAAACATTCGCCGCGGATTCCTCGGCAGCGGCCCCGGTCAAAGCGTAAGCCGCGGTAAAGTCCTTGCGCTCCTGCTCGCTTCGGGCTTGAGGACGCCTTACATCCGCAGTCTCTTGCGCTCCGCCGTTTGCCGCTGACTGCGCCCCTGATTGCAATACCCCAAGAGTCAGCGCGGCAATCGAGAACAAAAGCATTTCCGCGAACGCTCGTCTCCGCCGAGGAAACCGTGCTGGGAATCGAGCCGCCGCTACTTCTATATACTCTGCACTCATAAATACAACTGCATTCTACTTCGGTGCTGGTGAAGGCGCGTTTCCGCCCGTCAAGGTGAGCAGCCGTTTCTGCTCGCCTTTGGCCAACTCTCCCAGGTCAGCATTCCCACCCATGACCTGTAATGCATGGTTAATGGAGACAAGCGCCTCCGGGTATTTTTGCTGGTGGTCCTGGGCCAGCGCCAAGTGATACCAGATATAAGGATCGGGCTGGGTGACGTTCAGGTCGGCCGCCAGCTTCAGTTCCCGCTCCGCGCCTAAATTGTCGTCAGTCTTGAGCGCCGTGATGCCCAGCGCGGAATGCGCCATCGACTGCAGGGTCTTCTTATAGGCCATGATCTGCTCGGGCGTAGCGTTGGCCGGAGGCGCGAAGGCCGAATCGACGGTGTCCAGTGCGTGCGCCGAGTCCTTTTTGATCTCCTCCACCTTCTGCTGGCGGTCGGAGTCTTCTGGCCTCAACGCATCGGCCAGCACCGTGGCGGTCAGCACCAGCGCGATGGTATTGTCGGGATCGATCCCAATG
>DATBCN010000065.1:0-2437 GCA_036270475.1 Candidatus Angelobacter sp.
GGCCCTGCGCACGGTTGATGCGCTGGCGCATGTACTGAGAGCATTTGATGATCCTTCCATCGCCCACGTAGGCGACATCAATCCCCTGCGCGACGCCAAAACCGTGGATTTTGACCTGATCGTGAGCGACCTGGGCCAGGTTGAGAAGCGCCTGGAACGCCTGGAAAAAGACCTGAAAAAGATGAAGAACGCGGAACTGGAGCGGGAAAATGATTTGATCCTGCGGGCCAAGGCCCATCTGGAAAAAGAGCTGCCGCTGCGCGAGATGGAAATCACCGCCGACGACGAAAAGCGCATTCGCGGCTTCATGTTCCTGAGCCAGAAACCGATTCTCTATGTGCTGAACGTGAACGAATCGCAGACTCTCGGCGATGATCTGGAAAAGGCGGTGGATAAATTTGGATTGAAGGAGATCTCTGCGCGCAAAAACGCCGGGGCCACGGCCATCTGCGGCAAGGTGGAGGCCGAACTGGCCGAGATGAGCGATGAAGAGGCCCAGGAATTTCTTTCGAGCTATGGCCTCAAAGACAGCGGGCTGACGCGGCTGATCCGCAAAACTTATGAGTTGCTGGGCGTGATCTCATTCTTCACCATCGGCGAGGATGAATGCCGCGCCTGGACCGTGCCGCGAAACTCCCGCGCGCAGAATGCGGCAGGCGCAATCCATTCCGATCTGGAGAAGCATTTCATCCGCGCCGAGACCATCCACTGGGACACGCTGCTGGAAGCAGGCTCAGAGGCCAACGCACGCGCCAAAGGCCAGTTGCGGCTGGAAGGCAAGGAATACATTGTGCAGGATGGCGACGTGATGCACATCCGCCACAGCGGCTGAAGCCAGTGCCAGAACCAGCCTGGACAGGTCCGGCATACCCCCGGCGCTTAAGGCCCCGGGGGAATCTCTCAATAGCTTTGCTGCTAATTTGCTATCTGATCAACAGAAAAGTCTTTTCCAAAATCGGTGATTAGATCGGTGAAGATGATCGGAGTTGAAAAGCCACAACTCACCTCTGCCATTTCCGCTTGTGTCAGGCTGCGTGCCCCCATGCGGGCTAGAACTCTATCTTTCTGTTCGGTCATAAGGTCCGCCTCTCGAAAAGATTGAACCGCTCCAATAGCCTGGGTTGGCGAAATTATAACTCTGAAGAATTGCGGTAATGCCAGAAAGCCGTCGGAGGGTGCCTCGCCGGCCCATTTTGGAACAGGTCACTGCTTTCGCCAGCACACCCTAATTAATACATCCTTGATTAATACATCCTTGCCAGGGAGTTCTACCACGACGCTTCATGTTGACTCTGTTATTCTGTTGGATTGCATCCATGGGCCCAATCACAACAAGCATCCTGCTGGGAATAACCGCTGCACTGGCCAATGGCCTGGGCGGCGCCGTGATTGTGCAGAAGGACTGGGAGCGCCGCTATCTGCGCTACTTTGTGGCATTGGGCGCGGGCTTTATGCTGGGCACGGCCATGCTGGAGATGCTTCCGGAGAGCATTGCCCTGGCCGGCCCCAAAGCGCCGATCCTGATCATGGCGGGCTATTTTCTTGTCCACTTTTTTGAGCACACCGTCACCGGGCATTTTCATTTTGGTGAAGAGACACACGCAGAATTTGCTCCGCGGCATCGAAGTTACTCAGTGCTGTTTGGGCTGGTTATTCACACGTTCTTTGACGGCATCGCCATTGCTTCAGGGTTTTTGATTTCAGGGTGGCTGGGATGGATCATTTTTCTGGCGGTAATTCTGCACAAGGTGCCGGAAGGCTTTACGGCATCGTCGATTATGCTGGCTAGCGGCAGAAGCAAGAAAGTGGCGTGGGCCGCTTCCGGTGTGCTGGGTCTGGCGACCGTGGCGGGAGTGCTCACCATGACGATCTTTAGCCGCTCACTGACAGTCGGACTTCCGCTCTCTGCCGGAGTAACGTTGTATGTTGCGGCCTCAGACCTGATTCCCGAAGTGAACAAAGAACCGGGAATCACCATTGCCCTGGCGGTTTTTCTGGGAGTGGGCTTGCTGGTGGTGCTGCAGCATTACTTTCACTAGGTTTTCTATATCCCGAAGCGCAGCGAGGGAACCCTATTCGCTTCCAGGCGCTATGGTCACCACACTCCACAGCCAACCCACGCAGGTTCTACAAGTTCGTCCTGAGAATCCATAGAATCCATCGTTGCAATAGAGATCCCTCGCTTTGCTCGGGATTTCAGAAAAAAGCGGCTCATTCCACCTGCTGCTTCGCTTTGTAGCCATCGCGCGCCACGATGGTGTATTTCACGTCCTTGCCTTTTTCATCTTTCATCTTCAACGGATGCCCAGTATCGTCCACCAGCTCCACCTTGATTTTGCGGAAAGCCCCATCCTGCGCGGGATTGGTGGGGTGGTAGGAGATGGCATATTGGTTGCGGATGTTCTGGCCAACGTCAGAGAAAATCTCCCGCAACTGG
>DATBCN010000066.1:0-7294 GCA_036270475.1 Candidatus Angelobacter sp.
CCTGGGGGAAATGGTGATGCTCCGCCGCATATTAGAACGGAAATAAGAGCAGATTCTTGCGTCTCTGAAATCCTTCAAGAGGAAAAGCAGAAACGGCGCCTCCGAAAGAAGCGCCGTCAGGAGACATCCTGCGGTTCTTGAGCTTCTAGGAAACCGCTTTCCTGGCGGCGATCATCATGCCTGCGCCCGCTGCGATCAGGACCGCGCTGATGATGGGCGAAACCTTCTCTTCATGCGTGGTTTCAATGCCGATGGAAGAGCCGCCGACTTTGACGCCCGAACGCTCGGTATGCGGAATGGGGACCACCAGTGAAGCGACTCCCAAGACCACAAATATCACCCCAACCCAAAACAGCAATCTCACGGTGTTCTCCTTTGCATTTGGAACGCGGTCCAGCCAGGGATCGTATCATCCAGCAATTTTCCAGATTCCAGCTTCTCTGGCTTAGATGCGGATAAACCTGGTCGTTTTCTGGCAAATGGTAATGTACTTTCTCGGTCCCGGCGTTATGTCAAAAGCCCGTTGGACTGGGACAAAAAAACGTTCCAAGGCCATGTACCGCATTCAGACGTGTTCGCATAATAAATTCGCGTCAACGCAAAACGGCGACCCCTCTCGAAGTCGCCGCCTTTTTGCTTTGGCTAATTGCCAATTGCTAACTACTGCTTTAAGTTCCTTCGCTCCAGCTCGCCAGATACTCTTCCTGCTACGGACTAAGCTTGTCGATCTTGATTCCCATGGCTTCCAGTTTCAGGCGCGCCACTTTCTTGTCCAGGTCCTCCGGCACCGGATACACCTTCTTCTCCAGCGACTTGTGGTTCTTTACCAGATACTCGGCGGCAAGCGCCTGGTTGGCAAAGCTCATGTCCATCACTGAAGCCGGATGGCCCTCGGCGGCGGCCAGGTTGATGAGGCGGCCTTCGCCCAGCAGATAAATCTTACGGCCGTCCTTCATGGCGTATTCGTCCACAAAATCGCGCGTCTGGCGCTTGGCGGAAGACATTTTCTCCAGCGCTGGAATATCGATTTCCACATTGAAGTGGCCGGAGTTCGCCACCACAGCGCCGTTCTTCATCAGATCAAAGTGATCGCGCCCGATCACATTCTTATTGCCGGTAACGGTAACAAAGAAGTCGCCGATCTTTGCCGCCTCCGCCATCGACATCACGCGGTAGCCATCCATCACGGCTTCAATCGCTTTGGTAGGATCGATTTCCGTAACGATCACGTCAGCGCCCATGCCGCGTGCGCGTGAAGCCAGGCCGCGTCCGCACCAGCCGTAGCCTGCGATGACGAATTTGGAGCCCGCGATCAGCGAATTGGTGCAGCGGATCACGCCATCCATGGTGGATTGGCCGGTGCCATAGCGGTTGTCAAACATATGTTTGGTCAGAGCGTCGTTGACGGCGATGATGGGGTAGCGCAACTGGCCGTCCTTGGCCATGGCTCGCAGGCGAATCACGCCCGTTGTGGTTTCTTCCGTACCCGCGATGATTCCGTCCAGCACGTCCTGCCGCTTGGTGAGAGCAATCGATACCAGATCAGCGCCGTCGTCCATAGTCATATGCGGCTTGTGGTCCAGCGCGGAAAGAATGTGCTTATAGTAGGTTTCGTTGTCCTCGCCCTTGATGGCATGGACGGAGATGTTGTAATCGCGCACCAGCGATGCGGCCACGTCATCCTGCGTGGAGAGCGGGTTGGAGGCGCAAAGCACCACGTCAGCGCCGCCATCGCGCAGCGTGATGGCAAGGTTGGCGGTCTCAGTGGTTACGTGCAGGCAGGCGGAGACGCGAATCCCCTTGAGCGGCTGGTTCTTGATAAATTCCTTGCGGATACTCTGGAGCACCGGCATGGACTGGTTGGCCCATTCAATGCGGCGTTTGCCCAGATCAGCCAGATCGATGTTCTTCACATCAAACGAAGTTTGCGTAACAGCGGATGTTGACATTTTTTTCCTGTTCGAGTGCCTGAACAAAGGCACGAGATTTACTTTCCTAAAGATCTTTTACATAAAGATTCAGATACTTAAAGATCGTTTTACTTTAAAGATCAAAGAGCCGCGTGCTTGCGCGCCATTCAGACGCGAAGCGAGGAACCTGTTCCAATTAAAACAGATTCCCCGGTCCTCTTGGTTATCTTGGAAAGAACAATCGGTAAAAATACTCTTACCGGGCCGCGCCGGCGTTGGCCCTGGATTCGGTTTTGCCCTGTCCCTGCTCGCGCAGCTTGGCCGCTTTGTCAGTGGCTTCCCAGGTGAAGTCGGGGTCTTTGCGGCCAAAGTGTCCGTACGCCGCGGTCTTTTTGTAAATCGGACGGCGCAGTTTGAGCGATTCGATGATCCCTTTCGGCGTAAGCTGGAAGTTTTCCCGGACAAGCTGCTCCAGCTTCTCTTCATTGATTTTGCCGGTGCCAAAAGTATCCACCAGGACACTGACAGGTTCAGCTACGCCAATCGCGTAAGCAAGCTGAACTTCACAGCGGTCGGCCAAACCGGAAGCCACAATGTTTTTGGCAATGTAGCGGGCCATATAACAGGCAGAGCGGTCCACCTTGGTCGGGTCCTTGCCGCTGAAAGCGCCGCCGCCATGGCGGCCCATGCCGCCGTATGTGTCCACAATAATCTTGCGGCCAGTCAGGCCGGTATCCCCCATGGGCCCGCCAATCACAAAGCGTCCGGTGGGATTGATGTGGTATTTGGTGTCGGCGTCCAGCAGGCTGGCGGGAACGGCGGCCTGAATCACATGCTTCAGGATGTCGGCGCGAAGCGTTTCATTGTCGATAGAATCCGCGTGCTGCGTGGAGATCACTACCGCGTCCACGCGCTTGGGCTTGTGGTTTGAATCGTATTCAACTGTGACCTGGGATTTGCCATCGGGCCGGAGGTAAGGAAGCATTCCATTCTTGCGGACTTCAGTAAGGCGGAGAGTTAACTTGTGGGCCAGATCGATTGCGGTGGGCATGTAGCTGTCATTTTCATTGGTGGCATAGCCGAACATCATGCCCTGGTCGCCGGCGCCGCCTGTATCCACGCCCATGGCGATATCGCCCGATTGTTTGTTGATGCTGGAGATCACGGCGCAGGTGTTGGAATCAAAGCCGTACAAGGCATTGTCATAGCCAATGGACTGCACCACGCCACGCACTACTTTTTGGAAATCAACATAGGTCTTGGTGGTAATTTCGCCGGCAATCACCACCAGGCCAGTGGCGGTCAGCGTCTCGCAGGCAACGCGGCTATGCGGATCTTCTGCCAGGCACGCATCCAGAATCGCGTCGGAAATCTGGTCTGCAATTTTATCCGGGTGGCCTTCCGTGACCGACTCAGATGTGAACAAAAACTTTTCGCGTGAAGCCAATGGACTTCCCTCCTGAAATTTCTTTCACCCGCCAGCGGGGCAATATCTTTGGCAAATCTAGGATACCGCTGCCAGATTACCTAAAGAGTCCACTCGAAAACAACGTTTTGGCGTTATAAACGGCGGAAACGCAGCCGAATGGGATATTTTTCACCGTGAAGTGGTCTTATGGCCATACTACCGGCTTAAGTCGACCTGACTCTATGCGTTATTGTACAAGCCCATTGGCCTTAAAGGTGAGAGTACGAGGCTCATTTTCATTGCCGATGGCGCCCAGAGACCTGCCGTTGAAACTTACTTCAATTCCACCGGCGTTTCCCGTTCTGAGAACCAGAACCTTGCCCGCTTTGACTTTCTTGTGCTTGTCAGCGCCAAGCACGCGCTGCATCACGGATTTCCCGTCGGCAACAATGGAGATCCATGCGTCTTCTTTTGCTTTTACTGAGACAAAAAATGCCTTTTCCTTCTCTGCCGGTCTTGTCTCCGCCGCAGTGGCTGGAGCCTGAGGTTGTGTTTGCACCGGAGGCTCTACCGCGGCTCGCTCAACTTGCGCCGCTGGCGTTTTTGCTGGCGCTGCAGGCGTTTTTGCCTTCGTTGCCGCCACCGATGCCCCGGCAACCGGAGTGGATTGGGGCGCGGTTTGGCCGGGCACGCTCGCTGCTGGTCCTGAAGCTGCTGGTCCTGAAGCTGATTGTGGGGTCGTTTGCGAGGCGGTAGCTGCGGCTGCATCTGGCGTACGCGGTTTGGATTTAACCCAAAACGCGTAGCCCACCAGGACACCAACCAATGCTGCTACGGCAAAGACCAGCGGCAGGTAAGACCGCCGCGGATTCAGATCAGGATCTGGCTCTTCATGTATCTCCAGCGGAAACTTGTCTTCCGGCTCAGGCTGCTCATTGGCCGCTGCAGAGTAGTCAGCTACCGCCTGATCTTCATCGATGCCAAGAAAATGCGCATAGGCACGGACAAACCCTTTGTTGAAGACGCCGCCAGGGAGCTGGTCAAAATGTTCGCCTTCCAGCGCTTCCAGATGGCGGCGGGAAATCTTGGTTGACTCCGTAATTTCGTCCAGGGTGATGCCCCGCATCTCCCGTTCGCGCCTTAGCCGATCACCAAAAGCACCCATCGCAGTTCCGTTGACCTTCGCCGGTACGTCAGTTAGTTGGCCCATGATTAGGAAATCCAAACCTCTGCAGTTACCAAAATACCCCGTAACTGTTGATTCGACAACTACTTTCAGGGTACGTAAGGGCTATTACTCGAAGGTTTCAGGTCTATTGTCCGGTTGCCGATTTCCTGAAATCAAGCGATAATACGCAAAAAGTTCGAGTATTTTTTCTCAGTCACGCAAGAAGGATCAACCCCTTAGATGAACGAGGCAGCAGGATCAGGACCTGAACGCAGGACTAAGCGGCAGCTACAGGAAGTCGCCATTTTTAACGACGTGGCGAAGGCCCTGACCTCGTCGCTGAATCTCGATTCAATTCTCCAAACCATCATGGACAAGATGGCGGAATTCTTCCGTCCGGACACATGGTCCCTGCTGATGGTCGATGAACAAAAGGACGAGCTCTATTTCGCCATTGCCGTGGGCGATGCCGCCGAAACGCTCAAGACAGTACGGCTGAAAGTCGGGGAAGGCATTGCCGGTTGGGTGGCCCGCCACGGCGAATCGCTCATCGTCCCTGACGTATATAACGATCCGCGTTTTGCCAAACGCATTGATGAAATGACCAAGTGGAAGACCCGGTCCATCATCTGCGTGCCGCTGCAGTCCAAGCACCGCGTACTGGGAGTGATCCAGCTTATCAACTGCGCCATGGAGAGTTTTGGTGAACAGGAAATGTTCTTCCTGCACGCACTCTGCGATTATGCCGCCATCGCCATTGACAATGCCCGCGCCGTGGAGAAGATACAGGAACTCACCATCACTGACGATTGCACCGGCCTCTACAATGCCCGGCATCTTTACAAAACTCTGGAAGCTGAGGTCTACCGCTCCGCGCGTTTTGGCTATGAGTTCAGCGTGGTCTTTCTTGACCTGGACCACTTCAAACACGTCAATGATACCTACGGTCACCTGGTGGGCAGCAAGCTGCTGCAGGAAATCGGCTTCAAGATCAAATCACAGTTGCGCCTGATTGATTATGCCTTCCGTTATGGCGGCGATGAATTCGTCATCCTGCTGCCGCAAACCGACAAGCACTCCGCGCTGGTGGTGGCCAAACGTATCCAGGACATGATGCGCAAAACGGTCTTTCTGGCTGAAGACGGATTGAACCTGAACGTCCGCTGCAGCATGGGGCTGGCTACCTATCCTGAAGACGCCAAGAGCTCGCATGAAATCATCCGCCAGGCCGACGAAATGATGTACATGGTAAAAAACTCCACCCGAGACAATATCGCCGTGGCCCAGCAAGGGATATTGAAGTAAGCACTCAGTAATTAACTATTCGCACTCGAAGACTTTCACAAATTAAGGCATAACCAAGCACAATGAGGATTTACTCGACCGTCTTGACCCTGGCTCTTGTCATTTGCACGGCTTTGGCTGCGCTCGGACAACAATGCCCGAAAACCAGTGCGACAGGGCCCACTACCGCGTCAGAACAGAGAGTATTGGAAGGACTTCTTGTCTTTCACAATAGCATCCGGAAATGGTTTGAACTGAAATTGGACCAGCCGCAATGCGGCCAAACGTCGGTTCAACTGGTTCGGGGCGAGCGCGACTGGGCTCCGTTGGAGACTCTTAGGGGTTGCCGGGTTCAATCGAGAGGCGCTATCGATTTCTCAACGACCGGTTACTATTCACTTGATACCTATCAGAGCGTGGACGAAATTGAGCCGATGGGTACATGCACGCTAAAACCGCCATTCCCCGATTATTCACGGGCCAGGCCTGATAAGACGATCAGCGCATATCGAGTCGAAATGGACGTTGACTATGAGCCGGGGGACCACCCAATTGTCTTCCATGTCTCAATGTCCGGCAAGGTGTTGCGACCATGGCAGGCGTATGCCAGCTACATGCTGACGGGCGGCTTTGTATTGTACGGGCATTGTGGCGAAGGTTTTGTCGTCGACAAAGTGTTCGGGACACTGGAGGCGAATCCGTCACACTTTGAACCGCGAGGTTCTGGTGACATGGCCGCGTTTCTTCCGGAGAACGCAGCAGCCTCCGGCAAGAAGCACCTGCGCCTGGGATACACCTGTGTGAGACTTCCGTGATTGCTGCGAACTGGTGAATCTGCTGATCGCAAAATTCTCCATGAACAGCGGAGTAGGCCCTGCTTTCGATTCAGCGCTGACGCTAATTGCTTTATTTCGGCCTCTGCTCCAACGCCGGCGCAGGGGTCTTTCCCGGTCCCTGGTTCGCCGGTCGCGGCGACCATGCCGATGCATTCGCCGGCGCGGCGGGGTCAACGCCAAAATCCCAGACGAACAGGTTGATCTGCTTTTTTTCCAGCAACTCCACCACTGCATATTCGCCGGGCGGCAGCGGTCCTGTTGTAGTGAGCTTCGTCCAGTCACCCAGAGGAGCGCTGGCCAGCGGAATCCATGATTCCTTCTGGCTGGTTTTGCCGTACACAGCAACGTTGAGTTTGCCGACGATGCGCACGTCCTTCTTGGTCTCTACACGCACAAGGCCGTAGTGGTTGGTCTGTTCCTTGTCAGAAGCTTTTTGCGTGAAAGCCGGCTGGGAATTGTCCCCGGTATCCACGTTCATGTAGATCACCGGCTGTGGCACATGCGCCTGCACGCGCGCATGCTCGCCCTTAAGTTCAAGCGTCTGCGTGGAAGAAAGCGCGATTGGATTAATGGTGGAACGCAATATGTTGCGGCCGGTGTGCTTGTTGAGTTCGCTGCCATTCTGGACCAACTCCACCAGTTGCGGCTGGCCTTTGAACGTATCCAGCAGAAAGACGCCGCCGGTATT
>DATBCN010000067.1:0-19448 GCA_036270475.1 Candidatus Angelobacter sp.
CAAAAAAGACCTGTATCCCAACCAGTTGTCCGGCGGACAGCAGCAGTTGGTCGGCGTGGCGCGCGCCGTGGCCGGCAATCCCAAGCTGATCCTGGCGGACGAACCAACCGGCAATCTCCACTCCGGCCAGGCGAAGGAGATCATGGAGCTGTTTCGCAAATTGAACCAGCAGGGAACCACGATTATTCAAGTGACGCATTCGGAATCGAACGCCTCTTTTGGCAACCGCGTTATTCAGCTCAAGGACGGATGGATCGTTGAGGATTCAGCGGTTGTGCCTAGCAATGCAACGGCGTGAGCCGCAGGCTGATCGATAGTCATTAGAGAGATGGTCGTTCGATTCACGGCTCGCAGATTGAAAGATGATGGTTTTTTGAAAGCAGGAGAAATTGTTGTCGACCAAAGCACAGGAATTTGTGAACACGGCAGCAGCCAGGAGCGAGCCTGTCCGTATTCTTATCGCGGACGACCAGGCAGATGTTCGCGAAGCCCTGCGCCTGCTGCTGAAAGCCGAAGGCTATGCCACGGAGACCGTGAGCACTCCCGCGGCAGCGCTGGAGGCGGTGCAGAGCAACGAATTCGACGTTCTGCTGATGGATCTGAACTACCAGCGTGATACCACCTCAGGGCAGGAAGGTATTGACTTGCTCTCCCGCATGCAACTGGCGGACAGTAAACTTCCCATTATCGTTATGACAGCCTGGGGCAGTGTAGAGCTGGCGGTTGAAGCCATGCGCCGCGGCGCCCGAGACTTCATCCAGAAGCCCTGGGACAACCACCGGCTTCTCAGCATCATTCGTACGCAGGTGGATCTGTATCGCACCATGCGGCGGGCGGAGCGGCTGGAAGCCGAAAACAGCCTGCTGCGGGCACAGAACCGTCCTGTATTTATCGCGGAATCCAAGGCCATGGAGCCGCTGCTGACCCTGCTGAGCCGAATTGGTCCAAGCGACGCCAACGTTCTGATCACAGGCGAACACGGCACCGGAAAAGAAGTTGTGGCGCTCACCCTGCATGCGCTTTCCTCGCGCAGCGGACGGCCCATGATTACAGTCAACACCGGCGGCTTGCCGGAAGGAACATTTGAGAGCGAACTGTTCGGACATGTGAAGGGCGCATTTACTGATGCGCGCGCAGACCGTGTTGGCCGCTTTGAGCTTGCCGATCGCGGCACCCTTTTCCTTGACGAAATTGCCAACGTTCCGCTCAAGCAGCAAGCCAAGCTCCTGCGCGTGCTGGAAACCGGCGAGATGGAGCGCGTGGGTTCCTCCAAGACGCATAAAGTTGACGTGCGTGTGATCTCCGCCACCAATGCTGACCTGAAACTGGAATCTGCGGAAGGCAGGTTCCGTTCTGACCTATTGTTCCGGCTCAACACAGTAGAGCTGCCCATTCCGCCATTGCGTGAACGGAAGGAAGATATCCCGCTGCTGGCAGCGCACTTTCTCAAGCTTTATTCACAGCGCTATCGCAAGCCGGTCAAGGGTTTTGATCCGTCGGCATTGCAGAAGATGCTTGACCATCCTTGGCCTGGCAACGTGCGTGAATTGGACCATGCCACGGAGCGCGCCGTCCTGATGAGCACCAGTGAGCAAATCCAGCCCGCTGATCTGGGCCTGGAAAGCGAGAAAACGGCTGCCGCCAGAATTGAAGACCTGAGCCTGGAAGAAGTGGAAAACCTGCTCATCAAGAAGGCCCTGGCCCGCCATTCAGGTAATATCAGCCATGCGGCGGATGCGCTTGGGTTGAGCCGAAGCGCTCTTTATCGCCGCATGCAAAAGTATGGCGTCTGATCCGGCCTATCAACCCGTCCGCGGCCCTGCCGCAAAATTGCAGAACAGACGTACCAAGCTGAGTTTTGATGCACGCATTCTGCTGATGACCCTGCTCATCAGCCTGCCCGGCGCGGTGGTGGCGGAACTTTTTCTCTGGTTGGGGAACCATTCTGTAGAGCTGAAGTGGACAGTCACGCTGTTTATCGCCCTTGCATGGATGATTGGCAGCTCAATGCTGCATGCCCAGGTGGTCAGGCCCATGCAGACCCTTTCCAACATGGTGGCCGCGATTCGCGAGGAGGATTTTTCTTTTCGGCTGCGCGGCGCCGGACGCGAAGATTCCCTGGCTGACTTGATCTACGAAATCAACTCACTGGCCATGCGCTTGCAACAACAGAAGATCAGCGCGCTGGAAGCCACGGCACTCCTAAAGAAAGTAATGATGGAGATTGACGTGGCCGTGTTCACGTTTGATCAGCAGCAGCGGCTGCGCATTGTAAATCGCGCGGGCGAGCAGCTTATGGGCCGCATTGCGCCACGCATGCTGGGACTCACCGCCGAGGAGCTTGGGCTCCAGGAATTTCTGCAGTCGCCCGGACCACAGACGGCGCAGATTACCTTTCCCGGCAAGCATGGCCGCTGGGCCATCAGCCATACGGAGTTCCGCGAGAACGGCGTACCGCATCAACTACTGATTATCTCTGATCTGAGCCGGGCGCTGCGCGAGGAAGAGCGCCAGGCATGGCAGAGGTTGATTCGCGTTTTGGGGCATGAATTGAACAACTCACTGGCGCCGATCAAATCGATTGCCGGAACGCTAGGCTCGCTTACGGGACGGGCCGCGCTGCCGGAAGACGTTGCCCAGGACATGCAACAAGGCTTGCGTGTGATTGAAAACCGCGTTGAATCGCTAAATCGTTTTATGCAGGCATACACGCGGCTGGCGCGGATGCCTGCGCCCACGCCCGGCAGGCTCGATATTGGTCCGCTGGTGCAGCGCGCAGCCTCACTCGAACGCCGATTGCAGGTCAAGACTTTAGACGGTCCACCAGTGACGATTGACGCCGATCCTGACCAGATCGAGCAAGTGCTGATTAACCTGATTCGCAACGCCGTGGACGCTTCGCTTGATCCCGCGTTGAAACATCCTGGCTCGGTTGAAATCGGCTGGCGCACCAACGCACGCAGCGTTGAGGTGTTTATTCTGGATGAAGGCCCCGGCCTTCTCAACAGCGATAATCTTTTTGTTCCTTTCTTCACCACCAAGCACGGAGGCAGCGGGATTGGGCTGATCCTGAGCCGCCAGATTGCGGAGTCCCATGGCGGCGTGCTGCAACTCACCAACCGCACTGACCGGACCGGCTGTGAGGCGGTGCTTGCCTTGCCGATTACCTACGATGCAGCTTTAAGTTAGCTGCCAATCGCTGCGCCTTTTGGCGCGGTTCACTCCGTGCGTAAAGCCAGCATGGGTTCAGTGTTCGCGGCCCTGCGTGCTGGAATCACGGCGGCAACAAATGCCGCGGCGGCCAACACAATCGTGGTCACTGATAAAACCAGCGGATCATGGGACTTGACGCCGTAGAGCTGGCTGGCCATGATGCGGCCGCCGAAAATCGTAACCGGAAGGCCGATGGCCAGTCCTATGCCGACCTGGATAAATGCGCTGCGCAGCACCATGCCAAGCATATTAATGCGGTTCGCGCCAAGGGCCATGCGAATGCCAATCTCGCTGGTCCGGCGTTCAACTGAATAAGATGTAACTCCATAAAGCCCAATTGATGCCAGGACCAATGCCAGCAATCCGAAAAACGAGGTCAATTTGGCGATCATCGCCTGCTGCATGAAGTTGGCTTTTACCTGCGTGGCAAAGCTCTGGAAATCGATCACGGCCAGATCAGGATTGATCTGTCCAAGAGCACGGCGAAGCTGCACCTCAAGCCCCATGATCTCGCCGTGCGTTTGTATCTCAATGGCGTTCAGGTAAGTGGAACGGTCCTCAAACTGTTGATAGCGCGGATCAGGGTTGTGCGCGCTCTGGCCCTTGGCCAGGAAATACATGGGACGCATCTTGCTGGCGGCGCCCCAATAGCTGGTGTCTTCGGTCACGCCAACAATCTCAAATGCGCCCGGATGTTTCAGTTCGTCGCTGAAATATTTGCCGATGGCGTGGCCATCCTTGAAATATTTCTGCTCAAAGAAACGGTTCACTAAGGCGACGGAGCGCGTGGCGGGCGTATCCTGCTCATTAATGGCCCGGCCTTCCACGATCTTGGTGCCGATGGTATCGAAGTATCCGGGGCTTACACGCACCCATGAAGCGCCATGGTCAGGGGTGCCGGGTGCGGGCGGCGGCTCGCCGTCAATAAAAACACTTTCGCCCCAATTGTCTCCCTCCATGGGACTATACATAGAAAAACTTATCTGCTGAACGCCGGGAATGGCGCTCATATTGTCATGGATTTGGCGGTAGAGCGGCTCCAGTTTGCCGGGCTTGTATCCAGCCATTTGCGGATCGATGTGCAGGATGTAGCGGTTTGTGGTATCGAAGCCGAAGTGCCTGTTCTGCATGTTGGTGAGGCTGCGGGTGAGCAAACCCGCGGCGCATAGCAGCACAAGCGAGAGCGAAGCCTGAATCACCACCAGGGATTTTTGTCCCCAGGCACTCTGCCGTCCGGTGGAGCGTCCGGCGCCGCGCAGGGCTTCCGCGGGATTGGCAGTGGCTGTCATCCAGGCCGGCGCCATGCCAAACAATATGCCGGTCAGGAATGAGACCGCGAACGCAAAAGCCAGCACTGGGAGCGATGGCGTGGCGTGGATCGGAACATAGTCATTGCCGAACGCAAGGCGCAAAATCATACTGGTGCCGGCAAAAGCAATGGCGATTCCGGCAATACCACCCATCATGGCCAGCACTACGCTTTCCGTGAGTGCCTGGCTGATTAATGAAGTGCGCGGAGCGCCCAGAGCGGAACGGATTGAAATCTGTTGCTTGCGCGTGGTGGCGCGGACGAGCATCAGGTTGGCGAGATTGGCGCACGCGATCAGAAGGACAAAGGCTGAAATCCACATGAGCAGGTGAAGCCCGTCTTGATATTCGTCGCGCAGCCGCTGCACGCCGCCTCCGCCGGGCGAGAAGTGGAGCGTCTGCTTGGCCACCAGGGGCTTATTCCGATCTTCCACCTTGCTCTCCGGGCTCATCAGAAACTGCCGCAACTGCACTTGCATCTGCGCTTCCATGGATTTGGTGTCGGCGCCGGGCTTGATGCGTCCGATCAAGTCAAGCCAATCTAACGCCGCATCATCCAGCAGGGAGTTGGCCGGTTCAATCACGGGCTCTACCGCCAGTGGAAGCCAAAACGATGCAGGATTGCTCTGCACGCGGTCGCCAAAAAAGCCGGGTGGGGCGACGCCTACAACAGTGACGGGCTGCGAATTCATAATGAATGCAGCACCAATGACCGAGCGGTCCCCGCCGAATTTCTCCTGCCAGGTGCGGTAGCTCATCACGGCAGTTACGGGCGCACCCTTTTTGTCGTCCGCTGGAGAGAGCGTTCTTCCGGCGTAGGCGGGAATGCCAAAGGTGGAAAAATAATTGCCGGAGACAAACTCACCGCGAAACGACTCCGATGGCTTGCTGCTCCCGCTGCGCCGCACTCCCAGCAGACTATTGCCTGATTGAAACGCCGCCAACTCCTCAAAACCGGAAGTATGTTCGTTAAATTGCTTGTATTGCTCAAAAGAGAAAAGTGTCCAATTGTCCTGCATCCCGCCATTGACGCAGCAATTCTCCTCATTGCCGATCCGTACCAGTTGCTCCGGCCTGGCCACGGGAAGCGACTTGAGGAGCACGGCATGCACCAGCGTAAAAATGGCGGTAGTTGCGCCGATGCCAAGCGCCAGCGTTAAAATTGCCGTGGCCGTAAATCCAGGAGCTTTCCCGAACTGCCGCAATGCGTAGCGAATGTGTTCCAAAACCTGCATTCGAATCGTTCCCCTTTGATTCTGTCCTGGACCTGGATTTTTCAACCTGCCTGAGCGGGAAATGAGTCCGCCCGTCCCATCTGGGATATATATACGGTTGCTGGAAGAAAAGGTTTCTAAAATTTTGGCGGATGTTTCCACAATGCTGGCAGGGACCAGTCTTTGTTCGGCTATCCCGGCATGGACAACAAAAACCTGGATAAAAGCCCTTCCAAAAAAAGAATAGGCGCATGTCGATCTGGCTGTCGTCCGCTCGACATCCATGTAGAGATAGAACAATCTGAAACTCAAAGGAGATATGAAAATGAGATGCATGGTGATCGTGAAGGCCAACAAGGAGTCTGAAGCTGGTGTTATGCCGCGGCAGAAACTGCTTGCCGAAATGGGGAAATTCAATGAAGAGCTGGTAAAGGCCGGCATAATACTGGCGGGCGAGGGCCTCCAGCCCAGTTCCAAAGGCAAGCGCGTCCGCTTTGCTGGGGCAAAAAGGACCGTGATTGACGGGCCTTTTACCGAGTCCAAGGAGCTGATTGCCGGCTTCTGGCTGTGGCAGGTGCGGTCCATGGAAGAAGCCGTGGAATGGGTCAAGCGCTGCCCCAATCCACATGAAGGGGACTCTGAGATTGAGATCCGGCAGGTATTTGAAGCTGAGGACTTTGGCCCTGAGCTTACTCCTGAACTAAGAAAGCAGGAAGAAAAGCTGCGAGCTGAAATAGGCAGGAAGAAGAGTTAAGCGTAATCCGAAAAAATATTTTTTTTCCATGTCGATTTTGCCGCCCCTTGGTTCGACGTATAGATGTACGACGCATAGATATAGATAGTAACCAGGACCTTCCCCGGCAACGCTCAGGGACGAAAAGGTCCTGGTTCGCAAATCCAAAAATTCATAAGGAGATCAAAACAATGCGATTCATGATGATCGTGAAGCATGGCGAAAATCAGGGGCTTCCACCCAGGGAGTTGATGGATGCCATTGGAAAACTCGCCGAAGAAGAAACCAAAGCCGGCATAATGTTGGGCAGCGGCGGGCTGGGGCCAACGGCATGGGGCGCTCGCGTGCGGCTCTCTGGAGGCAAGGTGACTGCCACGGACGGGCCTTTCACTGAGGCCAAAGAGGTGATTGGCGGCTATGCGCAGTTTGAATTGAAGTCGAAAGAAGAAGCAGTTCAATCGGCAATCCACTTCATGGAGCTGCACAAAAAACACTGGCCAGGATGGGAAGGCGAAACCGAAGTCCGGCAGATGTACGGACCTGACGATTTTCCCTGCAAATAGCAACCCAGGCGCAACGGCTGGGACGAAACGGCCTTGCGCTGATGAAACAAAAATGGTGTGATCGGTAGCTGTGCCGGCTACCGATTCTCATCCTGGCGATACACATCGCGCGATTGACGCCGTCTGGAGGATTGAGTCTCCCAGGCTCATCGCGGGGCTAACGCGGATGGTGCGCGATATTGGCATTGCCGAGGACCTGGCACAGGATGCTCTGGTCGCGGCGCTGCAACAATGGCCGGAGTCGGGGGTTCCCGACAATCCGGGCGCATGGCTGATGGCCGCGGCAAAACATCGCGCCATTGATCACTTTCGCCGC
This sequence comes from Candidatus Angelobacter sp., assembly GCA_036270475.1. Lineage (GTDB taxonomy): Bacteria > Acidobacteriota > Terriglobia > Terriglobales > Acidobacteriaceae > Angelobacter. The sequence goes on from DATBCN010000067.1 coordinate 7,348, forward strand.
GCCACACGGCTTGAGCGCAAGCACGCAGAGCTTGGCCGCGAGCTTGAGGCCAGGGAGATGGCCATGCCAAACCTTGAATCCGCGCTCGACGATAATGTGGGCGATGATCTGCTCCGGCTGGTGTTTATTTCCTGCCATCCCGTGCTTTCCCAGGAGGCCCGCGTTGCGCTCACGCTCCGTCTGCTGGGAGGTCTGACCACTGACGAGATTGCGCGCGCATTTCTTGTCCCCGAACCAACCATCGCCCAGCGGATTGTGCGGGCCAAACGGACGCTGGCCGAAAAGCGCGTTCCATTTGAAGTTCCGCGCGGGAGCGAACTTGCCGCCCGTCTTTCCTCTGTGCTTGAAGTTGTTTACCTGGTCTTTAATGAAGGTTATGCCGCCACCGCGGGTGACGACTGGCTGCGGCCCGGGCTTTGCGAAGAGGCGCTGCGTCTGGGACGCGTTCTTGCTGGACTCGCACCCCATGAGCCGGAAGTACACGGCCTTGTTTCCCTGATGGAGATCCAGGCATCGCGGGCGAGGGCGCGCGTGGGGCCGTCGGGCGAGCCGGTCCTGCTCTTTGATCAAAACCGCGTCCATTGGGACCAGCTTTTGATTCGCCGCGGACTCGCTGCGCTGGAGCGCGCGGAAAAACTGGGCGCTGAAACGATGAGCACTGGAACGGTGAGCGATGAAATCTCAGGCAACTATTCAGGCCCATATGCCTTGCAAGCTGCAATTGCCGCCTGCCATGCCCGTGCGCGCACGCCTGAGGAAACGGACTGGCCCCGCATTGTCGCGCTCTATGGGGCGTTGTCCCGGCTGTCGCCGTCTCCAGTTGTGGAGTTAAATCGTGCGGTAGCCGTGGCAATGGCATATGGTCCCGCCCCTGGCCTTGAGATTGTTGACGCGCTGATTGCTGACAAGGCACTGGAAAACTATCATCTGTTGCCCAGTGTGCGCGGTGATCTGCTGAATAAACTGGGCCGCACCGATGAAGCGCGGGCCGAGTTTGAGCGTGCCGCGTCCCTCACGCGCAACGGGCGGGAGCGCGATCTGCTGCTGAAACGCGCTCAGGCGTGCAGGGAAGGCGAACAGTCTGCGGGGGTCGAAGCGGCAAAACCGTAAGTGCAGAAAAGATAGCCAATGGAAAAGATTGGCTGCCCCCCAGGGATTCGAACCCCGATAGGCTGCTCCAGAGGCAGCTGTCCTACCATTGAACGAGGGGGCAGTGAGTTAAAAAGACCGGCCCAGCGACCGGCACTTATGATTCTATGATGCGCCTCAAGGGAGGTCAAATTTTAGGCGACCGCGGCAGCTCTTGAGTAAGGTTCAAGAGGCAAGATGAACGCAACGATCCCATGGATACAATTACTGTATGGAACACAACCTGGAGCAAACAATCTCTCTGCTTGCCCGCACCCCTGCTGCTCTCAATGCGCTGCTGCGCGACTTGCCGGAAGCGTGGACGCAGCGCAATGAAGGTGAGAATACCTGGAGCGTGTTTGAGATCGTGGGCCATCTGATTCACGGCGACCGCACGGACTGGATGGCGCGGGCAAAGAGAATACTGGAATCCGGCGAGGGCAGGCCATTCGATCCATTTGACCGTTTAGGACAGTCACGTGAGATACAGGGAAAGCGCTTGCCGCAATTGTTGGATGAATTTGACCGCGTACGATCAGAGAAGCTGGCCGAGCTGCGGACGTTGAATCTCAGTCCACAAGACCTTAAACGGCGTGGAATGCACCCGTCGCTTGGAGTGGTAACTCTAGCGCAGTTGCTGGCGACGTGGGCGGTTCATGACTTAACGCATCTGCACCAAATTTCAAGGGTGCTGGCGCATCAATATCGGGATGCCGTAGGGCCGTGGGACATATATCTTGGCGTGTTGCAATGTTCCGGGCATAGCTCGTGACATCTTGCCACGCCGGATACCCTAATTTCTGCGGTCCGTGATAGCGTGGTTGGTCCCGCAAATCCCGCGGCCATCCCGCAAACTGTTATCTCTGAAGGAGCCAACATGGCGGAGCATATTATCGTTTCAGTTCAAGACCGCGTACTTACTCTGCGACTGGACCGTCCGGAAAAAAAGAACGCGCTGACGCTGGGCATGTATCGCGGCATGATTGAGGCGCTGCAGCAGGCTGAAGCTGATGCGGCGGTGCGCGTGGTGCTGATTACCGGCACTGCCGATTGCTTTACAGCAGGGAACGACCTGATGGATTTTGCCAATGCCAAGCCGGGTGAGGCGAGTCCGGCGATTACTTATTTGCAGACGCTGGCTGCGGCGCAAAAGCCGGTGGTTGCCGCCGTGGCGGGAGTGGCCGTGGGCATCGGCACCACCATGCTGTTGCATTGTGATCTGGCATATGCCGCCGCCGGTGCGCGGTTCCAATTGCCGTTTGTAAATCTGGGCCTGTGTCCGGAGGCGGGTTCCAGCGTGACGTTGCCGGCATTGATGGGGCATCGGCGGGCAGCGGAGCTTTTGTTTTTTGGCGAGCCTTTCAGCGCTGAAGTGGCGCATGAGTTGGGCATTGTAAATGCCGTCCTGCCTGCTGGTGAGTTGCTGGGCGCGGCAACGGCCAAGGCGCAACTACTGGCGGAAAAACCTCCGTCTGCGCTGCGGACGACCAAGGCGCTGCTAAAGCATGGCCCGTCCGGTGCGATTGCCGATGCTATGGCACGCGAAACAGAGAAATTTGCCGCGCTTCTGCAAGGCCCCGAGGCACGCGAAGCCATGATGGCTTTTATGCAGCGGAGAAAACCGGACTTCTCTAAGTTATAATTCTTCGCCTTGGGCATGGATCGGGCAAGAGTCTTGTTGTGTCCGGCTTCCAGATGACATGCCACGGCGTGGAACCGACGAGCAGGGTACAGTAAATCTGGAAGTGCGCTAACCCGCCATCTCCTCGCGCCAGCCTTCTTTCTTCATCTCGGCCTGAAACCAGCGTTGCAAATGCGTGCTGACTTCTGCGGTCATCTCGCCAAATTGAATTCCATGGTGGCCTTCATTGTTGGCCCAGGCGATGCGTCCGTGCAACTCAGCCTCTATCTCTGTTTCAGGAATCGTAAATCGGATGGCCACCGGTGCGTCCTGGCTTAGCAGCTTGTGGACCGACACCGCCGCGCCGTCCAGGCTGATGTTGATCAGGCTTGCGTCCAGCCATTCATCCGCATGCTTAAGCTTAACGGGAGCGCTGATTTGCTTGCGGTAGTAACGCTGCTGTTCCACTCCCCGCGTGCTCACCATGGCTTCAGTCTCATTTTCACGATAGGTCTTGAGTTTGCGCAACAGCGTGCGGCGAGAAATGCCCAGTGCCTCCGCCGCTTTGCCCTGGTTGTTGCCGCAACGCTCCAGCGTGTCAAACACAATCTGCTTTTCCAGTTGGTCCAGGTCATGGTTCAGGTGGGGCTTGCTATTCTGTTGCGCGCCCTGGTTCAGCTTTAAATCGCTGGCGGTAATTTCAACATGCGCGTTTTTAGCCAGCATAATCGCGCGAAAAACCGAGTTGCGCAGTTCGCGCACATTGCCCGGCCATTCATGTGTGAGCAGCGCGGAGACCGCATCGTTGGAGAAACATGACTGCGGATAATGCTGGTGAAGGATCTGTTCCGCGATTGCGAGCAGGTCTTCCGGACGTTCCCGCAACGGCGGAATCTCCAGTTTGAATTCGGCCAGCCGATGGTAAAGATCATTGCGGAAGCGGCCCGCGCGAACAAGTTCTTCCAAATCCTGGTTGGTGGCTGCCACTACCCGCACATTGACGCTCACCTTTTTGCTTCCACCCAGCCGGAAATACGGCGCACCGTCCAATACGCGCAGCAGTTTGACTTGAATTTTGGGATCAAGGTCGCCGATTTCATCCAGGAAAAGCGTGCCGCCATCGGCCATTTCAAAGTAGCCGATCTTTTGTGCGTCGGCGCCGCTGAACGCGCCTTTTTCATAGCCAAAAAGTTCGCTCTCAACCAGATGTTCAGGAATGGCGGCGCAGTTTACATCCACCAGAGGCTTGTTGCAGCGCGGGGAATGGCTGTGAATGGAACGGGCAATCATCTCTTTGCCCGTGCCGGTTTCACCCACAATCAGCACGGCCGCCGGATGACACGCCACCTGCTCCACCAGCCGCATGACGCGCTTTAAAGCGTCACTGCGGACAATCTGGCTGTTCATTTCGGCGCACGAATTGTGGACCGCCGTGGACAAACTGCAATCTCCTTATTTGCGCGGTGGGCACACAGCGCATAACTGTCACACCTGATATGGCAATGATGAGACAAACCCGTCACAGCGGGCAATCAAGAAGGTTCTTAGGTAGGTTACTAAAGTCCTCAAACTTCTGCTTGGTCAGGCACTCCGGCCCCGAGGCTGGGAAGCCAAGTAAGCGGCTCCTTATATAAAAGCTGGGCGCACACGGCGGCTGTGACATTTCGGCACGCCGTTCAGGGCTGAGGTGTGACAAAGGTGGCGCATGGCCGTTGGCCAAGACAGCAAACGCATCCAATAAAAGATTTAACCATATGAAAATAAAAGACTTGTGCGCATTTTTGTTTGAGGCGGGTTTGGCTAGGCACTTGCGGGTAGTTATCTGCTGGAGAAGACTACAAAAAGCATGTCGAAGCAGGCCCGATTCTTCCTTTACACAGTATGCCTGGCTGGTCTAGCGACCATCGCCTATGGCGGCCTTGTGTGGAAAATCGACGACCTGGCGAAGTTTACCGCCTACCTGCTTACCGCCATGCTGGCTTCGCGGCTGAAAGTGGAATTGCCGGAGATCACCGGCACTATTTCCGTCAACTTCCTTTTTATTCTTATTGGTATTGCTGAATTGAGCTTTAGTGAGACGCTGGTGCTGGGCTGCTCCGCGATCCTGGTGCAGTGCCTGCTTACGCGCCGCCGCTGGCCCAGGGTGGAACAAGTCTTGTTCAACGTTTCCAGCGCGGCCGTGGCCATTGCCGCTGCTTACTTTATTTATCACGGGCCATTGCGCACCCGGCTGCATCCGAACTCTGCCTTCCTGTTGATGCTTTCGGCGGCGGTCTACTTCCTGCTGAATACAGTGCCTGTGGCCACGATCATCGCGCTTACTGAAGGCAAGAAACTGCAGAAAATCTGGACGGATTGCTATTTCTGGTCGCTGCCGTATTACCTGGCCGGCGGCGCTCTGGCTGCGCTGTTTGGCTGGATCACCAGAATGGTGGGATGGCAGCCGACTTTGCTCGCACTGCCGGCCATGTTCGTGATCTATCGTTCCTATCGCCTTTATATGAGTAAATTGGCGAATGAGAAGAACCACGTCGCGGAGATGGCGTCACTGCATATGCGGACGATTGAGGCGCTGGCTCTGGCGATTGAAGCCAAAGACCAGACTACGCATGACCATCTGGAACGCGTTCGCGTATATGCCGTGGAGATGGCGAAGCGGCTGAATCTTCCTCAGGATGAGGTAGAAGCGCTCCGTGCTGCCGCGTTGCTGCATGACATTGGCAAGCTCGCCGTGCCAGAGCACATTATCTCCAAGCCGGGCAGGCTTACGCCTGAAGAGTTTGAAAAAATGAAGATCCACCCCATTGTGGGCGCGGAAATTCTTGAACGAGTCCATTTCCCGTATCCAGTGGTGCCGATTGTTCGTTCTCATCATGAGCGTTGGGATGGCACCGGTTATCCGGATGGCTTGCGCGGAGAAGATATTCCCATCGGGGCCAGGATACTTTCCGCCGTCGATTGCCTTGATGCTTTGGCAACAGACCGCCAATATCGCAAGGCATTGCAGCTCGATGATGCCATGGAGTGGGTGGCTGACCAGGCAGGCAAGGCTTACGATCCTGTTGTCGTCAACATGCTCAAAGCCAGCTATCGGGAGTTGGAAACGATTGTTCGTCTGCAATCGCAACTGCCGGACCGCCAGAAACTTTCCATTGATTTGAAAGTCGAGCGGGGCAAAGAGCCGGCCAGCGGATTTGAAGCCGGCAAGATTTCCGAAGCGGGCAATCAGGCAGCGTTCCTGTCCTCGATTGCCGCCGCCAGGCAGGAAGCGCAAACGTTGTTTGAGTTGACGCAGGACCTGGGCAACTCACTCAGCCTGAGTGAGACGCTCTCCGTGCTCAGCGGCAGGCTCAAACGCCTAGTGCCGTATGACGCGATTGCCACTTACATTGTCCGCGGCAATGAATTGCTTCCTGAATACGTGAATGGCGATAACTTCCGCCTATTTGCCGCTCTGCGCATTCCGCTGGGCGAAGGTCTCTCAGGATGGGTGGCGCAAAATCGCAAACCCATGCTGAATGGAAATCCGTCACTGGAGCATGGCTACATTCACGATTCCAATCGCTACAGCCCTTTGCGGTCGGCAATCTCAGTGCCGCTGGAAGGATTGCAGGGCGTCGTGGGAGTATTGACGCTCTACCATTCTGACGCTGATGCCTACACCTCAGACCATCTTCGCATCCTGCTGGCCATCAGCTCAAAAGTGGCGCTCTCCGTGGAGAACGCGTTGGCTTTCCAGGAAGCGGAGAGCTCGGCCACCACGGATTATTTAACGGAATTGCCGAATGCGCGTTCGCTGTTTATCCATCTTGACCGCGAACTGGCCCGCTGCAAGCGCCTTGACACCTCATTGACCGTGATGGTTTGCGATTTGGATGGCTTCAAGAAGATTAATGATCGTTTTGGCCACCTCGAAGGCAACCGGATTCTGCGGCATTTCTCTGAAACCTTGCAGGGTTCCTGCCGGGAATATGACTATGTGGCCCGCATGGGCGGCGACGAATTTGTGATCGTCGCGCCGGGGCTCAGTGCCGCCGCGGCGGAAGCTCGCGGTATCTGCCTGAGCGAACTGGCTGGCAGCGCGGGACGCGAAGTTTGCGGAGTAGATTGGCTCTCACTGAGTGTGGGCTGCGCCATCTACCCGGAAGACGGCGTGGATGCGGAAAAGCTCTTAGCGGAAGCCGACCGCCGCATGTACATACAAAAACAGGAGCACCACAAGATTCTCAAAGTATTCAATGCAGTGACGGACGGACGACGTCCGGCAAGTGTCCGTGACGCGGTGGCTGGATAATGCTTCGCTTTTGGAGTTGGGCCCTGCTGCGCCTGGCGGCAGTCATGCTCATGGCGAGTTTTGCCGGCGCCATGCTCATGCGCGTTGCCCCGGGCTTTTCTTCTGATGACCAGGAGCTTAACTCAGGACTTTCCGCACAAAGCATTCAAGCCGTCCGCAAAGCGCGCCTTGTTGATGCCAATGTTCCGCGGTTTTACGCGCAATACATTGCTTCGCTGGTCAAGGGCGATCTCGGGGTTTCCCGCTCATTGAACCTGCCAGTAAAAGATCTTCTGCGGGAGCGCTTACCCGTAACTCTGCTCAACCTTGCCTTCGCTCTTGCCGTGGGATGGCTGCTGGGATTGGCGCTGGCCATCGCCACGCAAACCTGGAATTTACGTGCGTTGACGTTTCTGGCCAACGGGTTGAGCGGGACGTTTATTTCTACTCCGGCTGCGGCACTGGCGTTGGTTTTTCTGTTGTTGCGATGGTCGCCCGCGTTTGCGGCTGCTTTGCTGGTATTCCCTAAGATTTATCGTTACGCGCAAAACCTGCTGCAACAGAGCAGCGAGATGCCGCACGTCCTTACAGCGCGCGCCAAGGGCGCAGGGCCATGGCGAGTGCTGGCCTGGCATGTTGCGCCCATTGCATTGCCGCAGTTGATTGCCCTGGTGGGCGTCTCTATCAGCATTGGAATTGGCGTGCTGCTGCCGATTGAAGTGGTGAGCGATGTTGCGGGGATAGGGCAGCTCGCCTGGCATGCGGCGCAGTCGCGCGATCTGCCATTGCTGGTAAACCTAACCATGGTCGTGACCTTTATGACCGTGTGCGCAACATTGGTTTCAGACGCCGCACAGCGCGGTTTCATGCGGAGTGCCGCATGAAGATCGTGCATATCATCGCGATTGCGGTGCTGTGCCTTACGGCATTGACGATTCTGGGCGCAAGCTACCTGGCGCCTGCTGGATATGAGCAGCAATTTCGCGAGACGCCGCAGGCTGCGCCTTCAACGCATCATCCGCTGGGCACAGACGACCTGGGACGCGACCGCTGGGCGCGGCTGCTTTATGGCATGCGCGTTTCTTTAACGCTCGCGCCGCTGGCCGCGCTATTCACGACTGTACTGGCTGGCCTGGTCGGTGGCGTTGCCGGCTATTTTGGCGGATGGACGGAACGCTGCTGCAAGTTGCTGATCGATCTCTTTTTATCAGTGCCGTGGATGTTTCTTCTCATCACGGTGCGGGCGGTCCTGCCGCTGAATGTTTCACCAGAGGCGTCCGTAACCGTGACCTTCGCGCTTCTCGGTCTGCTGGGATGGGCGGCCTCAGCACGAGTGATCTGCACCGGCGCAAAAGAACTGATGAAGTCAGAATTCGTATGGCAGGCGCGCGCCCAGGGCTTTTCCGGATTCAAGCTCATTCGCCTGCATCTCTTGCCTAACCTGCGCGGCGCATTGCTGGCGCAATTCTGGATATCTGTTCCTGTATTCATCATCGCTGAGGCCAATCTGGGTGCTCTTGGGCTGGGTGTGGCGGAGCCGCTGCCGTCTCTGGGCAGCTTGCTGCGTGAACTTCAGGAGGTGGTCACGTTACGTCCGGAACCTTGGAGATTGCTGCCTCTTGTTGTACTTATAGTGGTAATTAGCTCATTCCAGGTATTGCTTAATAAACAGGAGGTGCGGGCATGAAGCGGCTATATTTACTCTTGGCCATGGGGCTGCTGGGTTTTACTTCTTTATTTGCCCAGGGTGGGGGCGAGCTGCGCTTCTGCCTGCGCTCTGAGCCCAAGACATTCAATCCGTTGCTGGTGGAAGACGAAGCCTCTGAAACCATCCGCTATCTGACCGGCGGGGTGCTGGTGCGCGTGAATCGGCTCACGCTCAAGGCGGAGCCGGAACTTGCGGCGTCGTGGAAAGTGTCCGAGGGCGGCAAACGCATCCGCTTTAAACTCCGTGAAGGTCTTAAATATTCTGACGGCACGCCATTCACGGCCGCTGACGTTGCTTACACCATGGAACAACTCATGGACCCTGCGCTGCACTCAAGCACAGGCGACGCCTTCCGCTCGGCTGAAGGCAAGCTGGTTGCGCAGATAGTTTCTCCGGGCGTCGTCGAGATCAGCTTTCCCGCGCCGGTGGCCAACCTGGTAAATCTTTTTGATACCGTTGCCATTCTCTCCGCAAAATCGCCCCAGAAAGAAATGGCCGCGTTAGGTCCGTTTTATATGGCGGAAAGAAAAGCCGGGTCCTATCTCTTGCTCAAACGGAACCCCAATTACTGGAAGAAAGACGCGGCAGGCAGGCGGTTGCCATATCTTGATGCCGTGCGGCTCGATATTGAACAGAACCCTGAAATTGAAGCCTTGCGGTTTAAGCGCGGTGAAGTCCATCTAATCAACACCGTTTCTCCGGCCATCTTCGAGAAATTGTCTGCGGACAACGCATCAGTCCGTGACGCGGGCGCTTCCACGGACACAGAACAACTATGGTTTAATCAGGCGCCTGGTTCGCCGCTGCCGGCATATAAGAAAGCCTGGTTTACATCCACCAATTTCCGGCGCGCCGTTTCAGAGGCTATCAATCGCGGCGATCTGGCGCGCATTGTGTATCGCGGACACGCCGTGCCGGCCATCGGCATTATTTCGCCGAGCAACAAGTTCTGGTTCAACAGCGGACTCAAGGCGCATCCGTATGACACTGCCAGCGCGCTGCGCCGCCTGCAACAAGATGGCTTCAACCTGCAGGGCGACACCTTGCGCGACAAAGCCGGCAACGCCGTGGAATTTTCCATCGTGACCAACGCAGGCAATCGAGCGCGCGAAAGCATGGCCACCATGATCCAGCAGGACCTGAAGAAAATCGGCATCAAGGTGAATGTGGTCACGCTGGATTTCAATTCTCTGCTGGAGCGCATGACGCAGAGCTACAACTATGAAGCCTGTCTGCTGGGCTTCCAGAACGTTGAACTGGACCCGAATTCGCAGATGGCCGTCTGGCTGAGTTCAGCCGACAATCATCAATGGAACCCCAGCCAGAAATCTCCGGCATCGGCATGGGAAGCGGAGATTGACAAGCTGATGCGGGCGCAGGCCGCTTCCGGCGACGAACACAAGCGCAAGCAATATTGGGACCGCGTCCAACAGATTGCCTGGGAGCAGGAACCTTTTATCTATCTCATCAACAAGGACGCGCTGGTGGCGATTGCGCCCACGGTGAAGAATGCCGAGCCGAGCGTGTTCCGTCCGCAGACGTTTTGGAACATTGAAACCCTGGCACTTAACAACGCACAGGTGCAAGCGCAGGCACGCTAAGGAACACACAGATGGAACTTCTCTCGGTCAGGGTCACCATCAGTTATAAGGACAAGCCGCCCGTGTTGGACGACTTGCGTCTTGATCTGCAACCGGGAGAAGTATTGGGTCTGGTGGGACACAGCGGTTGCGGCAAGAGTTCCCTGGCGCTGGCCATTCTGGGACTGCTCAATTTAAAGGGCGGCAAAGTACTGGGATCTATTCGCTGGAATGAACGCGAACTGCTGGCGCTGAAAGAAAAGGAATGGCGCAAGTTGCGCGGAAAAGAAATTGCTTTTGTGCCGCAGAGTCCCATGTCTTCATTGAACCCAGCCTTGCGGCTGGGAACACAGTTAGAGGAAGCCTGGAAATTGCACGGACAGGGTGGCCGCGATTTGATGGAAGAGGCTGTCTTCCGGTCGCTGCTGGATGTAAGCCTACCGGCGACGGAAGACTTTTTGCGGCGCTATCCCGCGGAGATCAGCGTAGGACAGGCGCAGCGCGTCCTGATTGCGATGGCGATTCTGCACCGGCCCGCGCTCTTGATTGCAGATGAGCCGACCAGCGCGCTGGATGCGGTGACGCAGTCTGAAATCATCGCCCTTTTTGGAGAGCTGAACCGCAGGCTGGGTATGAGTCTGCTTTTTATATCGCACGATCTGGTTTCAGCCTATATGCTTTGCCATCGAATCGCACTGATCGACTCTGGCAAGATCGTGGAATGCAACAGTCCGCAGGCAATCTTTTTTAGCCCGCAACATCCGTTCACACGCAAGCTGATTGCTGCACTGCCGACTATTCCCAGCGCGACTGAAGTCGAAGATGCCCTTCGCTTTAACCTATTTTAATTGCTACCAAATACCGCATATAGCTCACCTTCTAATTGATCGTCGAATAGCTCCGCACCGACAGTCATTGAATTACATGTACATGGAATTGTATGTAAAAGAACCGCCTGTAAAAGGCTGTGACGCACCTGTCGCATCCGCATAACTAATTGATAAATATATACTTAAATGGGTCTGGTGCAGGCGTGGGCGTGTTTGCTGGTCAGCAGTGTCACAACAATCTCAAATCTATAGCGAAGCAAGCCTTTTAAAATCATACGTTTACATTGGGATTACTTTGGTTTCCTGGTTGCAATAAGAACCATGGAGGTCAAGGGGAAACATGTCTCTCAGAAGCAAATTAATCGTCTTCGGCGCACTCGTTGTAGTGGTCGCCGCATTGGGCCTTGCCTTTTCAACGCTTCAGAACACAACAACTATAGTCGCTTCCGCAGTATGGGGTTCCTAAGACGGACAGACGTAGCTGTTGTTTACACAATAAACCTCCGGGGTTAACAAATGAGATTCGGCCAACCAAAACTCGCAACAGAACGGGTCCCGATATTGGTCAGGTTCTTCTATCTTTTTGTCTTTGCGGCGGCCTTGATTCTGGCGCCGGCGGCGCAAGCACAAAGTACGCGCCTCTCCGTTGCGCCTGACGTCCAAACGGCGCGCGGGCAATACAAGCTATCGGCTGACCTGGCCAACTTTCCGTTGAATGCTGATGGAACGGTGAGCGTCATCATCCAGTTCAACCAGACGCCCAAAGCGCAGCACTTCGCGGACATGGCGGCCCGCGGCGGACGGATTAAGTTTTCTCTGGACCGGATTAATGGCGCAGCCCTCCGGATTCCGGTCAGAATGCTGGCCTGGCTGCAGAACCATCCTGACGTGGCCTACGTGAGCCCGGACCGGACGAATAAAGTTGCTTCAGATGACAATATTCCAGCCGTGACCGGTGATG
>DATBCN010000068.1:0-2279 GCA_036270475.1 Candidatus Angelobacter sp.
TTGGCGGCGGGCTGAAGTGTTGACCGATGTTGAATTGACGGAGATGCGTTACGGCGGAAAACCTGCCGCGTTTCTGCGCGGCTTCAAGTCCGTTTATCTGGGGTTGGTGATGAACTGCCTCATTTTGGGCTGGGTCACCAACGCCATGGTCAGCATTATCGCGGTGCTGCTGGGGCCGCTTATCGCACAAGGCAAAGTTGTGGAACTTGCCCTCGGCGGCCACACGCTGCTGCATTACACGTTGGGCTCGCCCAGCCATACCGCGCTGCTGATCTGCATCTTTGTGCTGATTCCGTTTACCGGGATTTATACGTCCATTGGCGGACTGTGGGGCGTGCTGGTTACTGACCTGTTTCAATTCATTCTAAAGATGACCATGGTGATCGTGCTGGCCTGGGTTGCGCTGGCCAAAATCGGGGGAATGTCTGCGCTCAAACTTCAATTGCAGGTAGTAGGTGACGCGGTGCACAAAACCGGCGCGGAAACGTCCAATCCGCTGGCCTTCTTCCCGGATTTTGGCCATGGCCTGACTACAAGCGCTATATGGACGCTACCTCTGCTCACCTTCCTTATGTATCTGGGTGTGCAGTGGTGGTCGGCGTGGTATCCCGGAGCGGAGCCTGGCGGCGGAGGCTATGTGGCGCAGCGCATGTTCTGCGCGCGCGACGAAAAAAATTCCCTGGGCGCAACGCTGTGGTTCAATCTGGCGCACTATGCCGTGCGCCCGTGGCCGTGGATCATCACAGCGCTGGTGGCCCTGGCAGTTTATTCACCGCATGGCGGGCTGCGTCCTGACGCGGCCTTTGGCGCGAATCCGCAACAGGGCTATGTGATGGTGCTGCGGGATTTTCTTCCTCCGGCGCTGCGCGGCGTGATGGTAGCGGCGTTTCTGGCGGCGTTCATGTCAACGCTGGGAACGCAGCTCAACTGGGGGGTTTCCTATCTGGTAAATGATCTCTACCGCCGGTTTTTGGCAACGGGCAAGAGCGAAAAACATTATGTGGCGATAGGGCGGCTGTTCACGATCCTGCTGGTGCTCATCAGCGGCTATGTGGCGGGGCAACTACACTCCGTGGGGCAGGGATGGCAGATTGTGATCGGGCTGGGCGTGGGAACGGGCGCGGTCTACATTCTGCGCTGGTACTGGTGGCGCATCAATGCCTGGAGTGAGATTGTAGCCATGCTGGTAGCAGCCATGGTGGCCTTGACCTTGAACCGATATCTGCCAGGCGATGATCCTGTCACCTTTGCCAAGACGTCACTCATCACTGCGGGCATCACCACCGTGGCATGGATCGCGGCCACGTTCCTTACACCCGCCGAGTCAGACGAAAAACTGCTGGCGTTTTACCGCCGCGTGCGGCCCACGGTGCATGGCTGGAAAAGAATCGCCGCGCTGGCCCCGGAAATTCCGCAGGTGCGCGACTTGCGCAGCAACGGCTTTGACTGGTTGATGGGCTGCATACTGGTTTACGCAACGCTGTTCGGGATCGGCAAGATTGTATTTGGAGATTTGCTGCCGGGCTTCCTGCTGCTGGCCCTGGCTGCCGTCGCCGGATACCTTATTTTCTGGGACCTTTCCCGCCGTGGCTGGAAAGCGCTTTCCGGTGCGGACCAACCGGCTGTTACACTCAAAATGGAGCCGGCGCAGAAATAAGAAATCATTTCCGCCGCCGAAACATTCCTCCAGGAGCCGCTGCCGCATGGCATTCAAGATTGAGTCTGTCCGCCTGAACGACGTTACAGTTGTTGTCCCGGAGGTGCGGGGCGACTCGCGCGGGTTCTTTATGGAAACATTCCGCGCCGACCAGTTTCGTGAACTGGGCCTGCCCACGGATTTTGTCCAGGACAATCATTCCAAATCAAAGAAGGGCGTGCTCCGCGGCCTGCATTTTCAATGGGACCCGCCCATGGGCAAGCTGATGCGCGTAACGCGCGGCGCGGCGTTTCTGGTTGCCGTGGACGTCCGTAAGGGATCCCCAACCCTGGGCCAGTGGTTTGGCATTGACGTATCAGAAGAAGACAAGAAACAGGTGTGGGCGCCCTATGGATTCGCTCGCGGATTCTGCTCGCTCACTGACGATTGCGAGGTCCAGTACAAGACCACCGGCGTATACAACCAGAAGGGTGAGAGTGGGATTCACTTTGCCGATCCGGAGATCGGCGTGAAGTGGCCGATGGATATCTCCACCGCCGAAACATCAGAGAAAGACCGCAACGCGCAAAGCCTGGCGGCATGGCTGAAATCGCCGCTCTCAGACAACATCGTGTACAAAGCA
>DATBCN010000069.1:0-8253 GCA_036270475.1 Candidatus Angelobacter sp.
AGGCAAGACTGGCGGCTTTCGAGTAATCACTGAGGCCAAGCGGGAATCCAGCATCACTCCGCCGCCGCTGGCGCAGCGCTCTAACCTGGGCAAGAAACTGGCCGCCGGAGAGTTCGTTACGCTGGTGGAGATTGTTCCACCTAAAGGCGTTGACTTCCGCAAAGAGGTGGATGGCGCTAAGTTCCTGAAAGCTGCCGGGATTGACGCCATCAATATCCCTGACAGTCCGCGGGCTTCCGCCCGCATGAGCAACATGGCGCTCTGCCTTCTGGTGCAGCAGCAGGCAGGGATTGAAACCGTTCTCCACTTTACCTGCCGGGACCGCAATGTATTGAGCATGCAGTCTGAGCTGCTGGGCGCGTATACCACGGGACTTCACAACCTGATCTGCATTACCGGCGATCCGCCAAAACTCGGCAACTATCCTGACGCTACCGCGGTGTTTGACGTGGATGCGATCGGCCTGGTCAACATCGTGCATAACTTGAACTTTGGTCTGGATGTTGGTGGAAACCCGATTGGTTCTGGGACTAAATTCCTGATCGGCGTGGGCGCGAATCCGGGGATCGTGAATATTGACGAAGAAGTCCGCCGCTTTGAATACAAAGTGGAAGCTGGAGCGGACTATGCGGTTACGCAGCCGGTTTTTGATATCGCGCTGCTGGAGCAATTTTTGCGCCGCGTGGACCACCATCGCATTCCCGTGCTGGCCGGAATTTGGCCGCTCACCAGCGTTCGCAATGCTGAGTTCATGAAGAATGAGTTGCGCGTCTCTGTGCCTGACTCGATTATTGACCGCATGGCCCGCGCACCCAATGCTGACGCTGCCCGTGCTGAGGGCATCCTGATTGCGCGCGAGATGCTGCATCAGGTCCGCGGACTAGTGCAGGGAGCGCAGGTAGCGGCCCCGCTGGGAAGGTATAGTTCTGCGGTTGAGGTATTACAAGGCATCAGCGGCTCGGCGACCACGGCAGCGGGATGAGACGCTTTTGTGGTAAATAAGGCCCGTCTAAGGTTCCAAGGGGGTGTTTGTACTCAAATATTTCCAGTGCAGCACGATTTATAAAGGGAATCTCAATAAACGTTCCCTCGAGTGCTGAATGGTTTTCATTTTTATTCGCATTTTGTGGAAAAATAATCAGAGCGGCAGATGCTGGTCGCGGTAAAATACGAATATGGAGTTTCGGCTCTGTGCCCAAGTTTGAAGATTGCCTGCAGCGACTGGAACAAATCGTCGATGAGCTGGAAAAAGGTAACGTTCCGCTTGAACAGGCGCTGAAGCTCTTTGAAGAAGGGTTAAAGCTTTCGTCTTCCTGCCGCAAGGAGTTGGAGGAAGCCGAAGGCAAAGTTGAGATTCTTCTCCGGCAAAACGGAAAACTACAGCCTGAGCCCTACGAACCTGCCACCGAAAGGGCTCAGCATTCGGCCAAGAAATAGTCCCCCCACAGCCTGCGGAAAAACCCGCAGCTTGCAGATTCTGCAAGAACAGCAGTTGGGTTCGCCCCAGCGGATGAGGAGTATTTCATGAAACCGCTCAGTGTCGTTGTCGCCCAAAGCAATAGCAAGACCGCGGAAATGCTGGCCAAGTCGCTCTACAACCATTTTCGCGTGGTGCATCTGGCCGGGAGTCTGGATGAGCTTCGGCAGGCCGTCCCCAGGCACCGGGCTGATGTTGCGATTGTGGACCTTGAACTGGCGTCGCTCCGTGAAGTACAGCAGTTCAAGCGGGAGTTTGCCGCCACCACCATTGTTTGCACGCATCGCCTGGCCGATGAGAAAATGTGGATGGATGCGCTGGCTGCTGGCGCCAGTGATTGCTGCTACTCCTCTGACGTAAGGGCCATAGTTCTGGCCGCAAGCCATACCAAACCGCTGGCGCACACCCACGCGGCCTGAGATTCCTGTTCGTTCAACTGTCCGAAAGATAAAAACAAGAGGAGCGCCGATTCGTTGCATTCCTCTTTTTTTTGTTTAAGCAAACGCTTTAAGCGAAGCCGCGCAACAGAACTCCGCTGGCCGGGCGAAAATTAGCCGCATCTTCGCGCGAATCCCCTTCCACTACGGGCATGGCAATCTCGATGTTTTATACTTGAACATTCATGCTCAAAGAGATTCTGGACCAGGGCCAGCGCACCATTGACGCGACACTGGAAAAACTATTGCCCGCGGCCACGCAGCGGCCGGAATCCATTCATCAGGCGATGCGCCACAGCGTCTTTGCCGGAGGCAAGCGTCTTCGCCCCATTCTGTGCATGGAAGCCGCGCGTATGATCGCGGATCGCTTGCCGGAAGGCGTGGAAGAACTGGGCAGCGCGTTGGAGATGCTGCACACATACTCGCTGATTCATGACGATCTGCCCGCGCTCGATAATGACGATCTGCGCCGGGGCAAGCCAACCTGCCATGTCGTTTTTGGAGAAGCGCTGGCCATCCTGGCCGGCGATGCTTTGCAGACGCAAGCCTATGAGGTCCTGAGCCGTCTGAAGTGTCCGGCGGAAGCGCGAGTAAGGATCATTGAAGAGATTGCTCGTGGGACCGGCACCGTGGATGGGATGATTGGTGGACAGGTAAAGGATCTAGAGGCCGAACGCAAGCGCCCTGATGCCGAGACCCTGGAATATATTCATCGCTCCAAAACCGGCGCGCTCATCACCGCAAGCCTGATGAGCGGCGGGATATATGCCAACGGTTCGGCCGCCGAAATCCAACGCCTGCGGGATTTTGGCCGGGCCATCGGACTGGCCTTTCAAATCGTGGATGATGTGCTGGATGTGACCCAGTCTTCTGAACAACTGGGCAAGACGGCGGGCAAGGACACTGCGTCACAGAAAACGACCTATCCGTCCCTTTTTGGTGTGGACGAATCCTTGCGCCAGGCCGATACCTTAGTCACCTTAGGATGCAGTGCCCTTGATTCGTTTGCTCAACGTTCACAAACGCTTAAGGACCTTGCCCATTTCCTTGTACAGCGCAAAAATTAAGTCGTATCTAAAGTGGCATCCGGGAAGAAAAGAAAAATGCTTCTTTCTCCTTGCACCGCCATGTTAGTATTCCCTCGCATATTTGTCCCTGCAAGAATGTGCAAGAATTTACCCTCTACCGGCGGTATGCTCCGTCGAATCAATGGCTGGAAGTTGAACCAATCCGTTTTGTACTGCTGTACGTACTGCAAAGGACGTTTGTCTAAGAGCGATTGACGGCTCCCTGTTGTGTTTCAGTCCGTACCATGCTCATGGCAACCGCCTTTTTAAAAATAGGAAGGGAGATCTTTCAAAAATGACTAAGTCTGTGCGTTTAATGCTTATGGGTGCGGCGTTGACAGGTTTTGTTGCCGGTCAAAACGCTTTCGCTCAGGACACCACCAAGAAGGACGACACCAAAAAGTCTGACTCTGGCAAAAAAGCCGGCAAAGAGAAAAAAGACAAACACGCCTGCAAAGGCCAGAACTCTTGCAAAGGCAAGGGCGGCTGCGGTGAGACCAAAGGTAAGAACGATTGCAAGGGCAAGGGTGGTTGCCGTACCGATGGAAAGCCCATGGAAAAAGACAAATAGCCACGGCCCCTCTTCGGTTATTTAAGAGGGCCGGTGGCACATCAACCGCTGGTCCTCTGTTTTGGTTCCCCTGCTCCACTCGTCACATAGGATATGCCCGCAAATCGATTCAATGGACACAAAGACTACGGCGTCGGCATTGGGCTGCGCATCCCTCATTACGGCCACATCTTTGAGAAGAAGCCCGTCGTAGATTGGTTTGAGATCATCTCAGAAAATTTCATGGTTGAGGGTGGCCGCCAGCTTCAGGTCCTGGACCAGATTCTGGAACGCTACCGTGTGGTGCAGCACGGCGTTTCCATGTATTTTGGCTCCGCTGAACCGTTGCACCGTGAACACCTGCGCCGTCTAAAGGCGCTGGTCAAGCGCACCAACACTCCCTGGCTTACTGATCATCTTTGCTGGGGCAGCGTGGATGGCCGCTATTCACATGACCTGCTTCCCATGCCTTACACCTTTGAAGCCGCCAAGCGCACCGCGCAAAAAATCCGCGAGGCCCGCGACTTTCTGGAAGTCCCCATTGCCGTGGAGAACGTGAGCAGTTATGCCGAATATCACGTTTCCGAGATGACGGAATGGGAGTTTCTCAACGAAGTTGTGGAAGACGCCGACTGCGGCATTCTGCTCGACGTGAATAATATTTACGTCTCGTCACGCAATCATGGTTTTGATCCTTTTGAGTATCTCCGCAGCGTTCCGGCGGAGCGCGTCGCCCAGATCCATATTGCCGGCCACTCGAATTACGAGAAATATATTCTTGATACGCACGATCATCCGGTGCTCGATCCGGTGTGGCAGCTTTATGCCAAGGCCATTGAACTCGCTGGCCCCACGGCAACGCTGCTGGAATGGGATGACCGCATTCCCTCCTTCGATGAGGTCCACAAAGAGGCCCTGAAGGCCCAGCGCTATGTACCCGCTAATTCGGCGGTGGCTTCATGAGTGTTGGCCGCGTCAACCCGGACATCATGAATCTGGAACAGATCCAGCGCGCCGTTTTTGAAGTGGTGCGGCAGCCGCTCACGGAAGATGAACGCATGCGTCCGGTCACGCTCGATGGCAAGTCCACAGCGGAGATCGCCGAACAGGTCATCAAGCCCAATGACCGGCTGACCTCGGTTGAACGCCTGGAAATTTACAACCGCGTCTACTGGTTCCGTATTCTTTCTTCCCTCGCGGACGATTTTCCCGGCCTTCGCGCGGTAATCGGGCAGGAAAAATTTGACCAGGTGCTGCTCGGTTATCTCACGGAAATGCCCTCTGTGTCGTTCACTCTTCGCGATCTCGGTTCGCGGCTGGAATCATGGCTTCGCGCCCATCCTGACCTGATCGTGGGCCATGAACGCATGGCGCTGGATATGGTCCGCCTGGAGTGGGCTGATATTGAAGCCTACGATGCCGCCGAATTCCCTGTCCTGACACAGCCCGAGCTTGGCAGCCTGGGTGAAGACCCGGTCTTTCATTTGCAGCCGTATGTGCAGCTTCTTGATCTGGCTTATCCCGTGGATGAGCTTCTGCTTAAAGTCCGCGAAACCGAGGAGCCGGAAACCGACATCTCCAGCAATGTTGTGGTCATGGATACTGCAGATGCCAAGCAGCATAAACAGCACCCATTGCCCAAGGCAAAGAAAGTTTACCTGGCTGTCCACCGCCAGGAATTTACCGT
Organism: Candidatus Angelobacter sp.; assembly: GCA_036270475.1. Taxonomy (GTDB): domain Bacteria; phylum Acidobacteriota; class Terriglobia; order Terriglobales; family Acidobacteriaceae; genus Angelobacter. The sequence continues at coordinate 5,219 of DATBCN010000069.1, forward strand.
ATATTTCAAGCGGCTTAAGCCGGAAGCTTTTGCCTTGCTGCGCGCCATGCAACAGGGGCAGCCTCTCTCCCAGGCCATTGAATCATCAGTCAACTGGTCTGGAAAAAAACTGGAGCGCGTGATGGAACAGTTGCATAACTGGTTTGCCAACTGGGCGGAGCTAGGCTGGTTCTGCCGCCCGGCGCAAGCCACCCTAAAAAAAGACAAAGCCTGAAAATGATTGCCAAAATCCAATCACTCTATGAGCGGTTCCTGAAAATTGCCAACTCGCTGCAATCACCCGTGCTGCTCCTCTTCCGCCTGGACTTTGGCTACCAATTCTTTGAAAGCGGCTGGGCCCATCTCCACACCATGCCAAAATTCATTGAGTTCCTCACCAGCCTGGGCATTCCCGCACCCACGTTGAATGCATATTTCGTCGCCGGTCTTGAAACGGTCGGCGGTCTTCTGCTCGCGCTGGGATTAGGTTCCCGCCTGGTCTCTCTATTGCTTGCCGGGGACATGGTTGTCGCCTTCATCACCGCCGATTCGGAAGCCCTGAAATCCATCTTCTCCTCTGATCCCGACAAGTTCTTTAACGCGGCTCCGCACACGCTTCTGTTTGTCTCACTGCTTATTCTTGCCTTCGGGCCGGGTAAATTTGCGCTGGACACACTGATTGCCTCCTGGTGGAAAAAACGCCGTCCTGCTACCGTTTGAACCAGATGGTAGTCTGTATTTCATGGGGCTTCGTCATCTGAATAAATTCATTCCGGCCTTCTTGGCATTATTTTTTTTCCTGCCATATTTACGCGCTCAGCAGCCCGAGACAGACAACGCCGTGCTGAAAGTAGCGGACGCAACCATTGACGTGGCGCTGCCCGATGGTCCCATGAAGTTGTCCCGCCAGGAAATCCTGAGTTGGGTAAAGGCGTCCGCCGCAACCGTGGCCAACTACTACGGCCACTTCCCTGTTCCTCATCTCACGCTGCGCATTCGCGGGGGCAACGGCTCCGGCATACGCCATGGAATTACCTATTCCAGGGATGGCGGCCTCATTTTAATCAGTGTCGGAAACAATGCTGACGTCGCCGCGACCAAAGAAGATTGGGTGCTCGTCCATGAAATGATCCATCTGGCTTTTCCTGACATGCCGGACGACCAGCACTGGATTGAAGAAGGTATCTCCACATATGCCGAGCCTGTTGCCCGGGCGCGCACGGGCGGGATGTCAGTGGCTGAAGTCTGGGGCACGTTTGTCCGCGACATGCCCAAAGGCCAGCCTGAGCCGGGCGATCAGGGACTGGACCACACTCACACGTGGGGACGCACCTATTGGGGCGGAGCATTATTCTGCCTGGTGGCTGACGTGCGCATTCGTGAACGCACCAAGAACCGCAAAGGTCTCGACGACGCATTGCGTGGGATCAACAATGCCGGCGGCAACATCAGCGAGGATTGGCCAATGGAAAAAACGTTGGCGCTGGGCGATAAAGCTACGGGCACAACCGTGCTGCGCGATCTGTACGCGGAGATGCGTGACAAACCCGTTACTGTCAATCTGGATCAGCTATGGTCAAAGCTAGGCATTGCGATGAAAGACGGCAGTGTCACTTTCAACGACAAAGCGCCGGAGGCCAATATCCGCCAAGCGATTACTGCGGTTTCGGTTCCAACATCCGCCGGCCGCTAGTACTGATATCTACCCCATGCCCAACAAATCAGTAATGAAATTTGTAGCGCAATTGAACTGAAAGCATCCGCGGATCGGCAAAGTGCGAGCCGCCAAAAGTGTTGCTCAAATCAACGAAATAGTGCTTGTTTGCCAGATTGGTTCCGGAGATCTTGGCCGACCAGTTCTCTCCAAAAGATTTACCCAGCGCCAGGTCCACGGTTTCATAGCCGGGAAGATGGTCCGGGCCGCCACCATTCAGGAAGCCTGATCCATATACAAAATTAGCGGAGAGCCATGATGCATGCGGAAGAACGGCGCTGAATCCGGTACTCAGCGTATTGCGCTGGTCATGGTCCAGGAAGAAAAAACCGGAGTCTGGCAGGGCAGTAGGGTCAATAAATCCGCCTGTAACGCCTCCAGACCCTTCCGCTGACTGGTGCGAGTAAGCCAGATGGATATCAATTTTCTTCATCACTTTTGGTGCGCGTACCGTTACCTCAGTGCCTGTGATTCGAGCCGCCTGGATTGTCAATGGAAAAAAGATATTGGAATTGCCAATTACGTTATGATCGAAGAAGTTGTGCGCGCCGGTGCGAAAGTTATCGACTTCAAAAGCCCATCCGCGTATGGGAATGGTAATGCCGAACTCCCGCTGTTCGTCGCGTTCGCCTCGTAACGGCACAAATTGGAGACCGGAATCGATGGCGGTTTGCAACAGATCCCCCGTAACCGTACTGAGTGGCGGAGCCTGATAGAAACGTCCGTATGATCCGCGAATGACCCAGCCAAGATGGGGAATTTGAATCGCGGCGCCAATGCGGGGGCTGCCTGCTGTTTCCGTAATTGAACCAGCGAAACGGGTAAAGCGCACTCCGGCATTGATGGTAAGCCAGGAGAAAGCCTTGAACTGATCTTCCACAAAAAGCGCTTGGAGGTTGCCGCTGATTTTGTCGCGCTCGCTGATCGCCTGGCCGCTTCCATCGTTTGCTACCAGAGCAAACAGCGTGTTGTCATGCTGGGCAAAGCCATAGTATCCAATCTTGGCGTTATGCCGCCCTTTCACCACCGCAAGTGACGTTTGCCCGCCCAGATAGGATGAGGCACGATTGTCGGTAGATATCGGAACGTCAATCGGGCCACCCTCAAAAGCCGCGCGATTGAAATGATATGAAGGCGAGACGGTAAGTACGATTCCCGGACCTGCAGTATGGATCCATGAGAAGTTCCCCAAAATATCCTGCTCGCGCTCGCGGTCTTTCACCGGATCTGCGTTGGGATCAATTGGTACCTGATAGTAATCCGTGCGCGCGGCTCCGACAAAACGTAGTTGATCGTTCGGCGTGGCATTGAGAATCAGTGAGGTAAAAACTCCACCGCCCGC
>DATBCN010000070.1:0-2473 GCA_036270475.1 Candidatus Angelobacter sp.
CGCCCTCAAACATCACTGACCCGCCTTCAGCCAGCGCCTGATTGAGCATCACGGCGGTATCGGCAACGAATGGCGCAATCTGCTCCGCGGCCCGCGCGTATTCGGCGTACATGCTGTCGGCATCAAGCGGATCAGAATTAAAGAGCGTATGCGCGATCATGTTTTTTTCGCGGCAGGCGTTTTCAATCGTGGTCTTGAGCAATTTGGAATCGAGCAGATCGGCCACACGCAGGCCGCGACGGCCCATCTTGTCCTCATAGGCCGGGCCGATGCCGCGCGAGGTGGTGCCGATCTTTACGCGTCAGGGGGCGTTCTCCGCGCCCATTTCAATCATGCGGTGGTAGGGCAGAATCACATGCGCGCGATTGGAAACAAAAAGATTGCCATCCACCTGTACGCCGGTATCGCGCAGCATCTTTACCTCTTTCAGGAAGGCCAGCGGATCCAGCACCACGCCATTGCCGATGACCGACCGGCAACCTTTGCGCAGCACTCCGCAGGGCACAAGCTGCAGCACAAACTTTTTTCCCTTGATAATGACCGTGTGCCCGGCGTTGTGCCCTCCGGCATAGCGGGCCACCACGGAGAAGTTGTGCGAGAGCACATCAACAATCTTGCCTTTGCCTTCGTCGCCCCACTGGGCGCCCACAATCACAGCTGTCTTGCCGCGCTTCACTTGGAATGCACACTCCTCGCTCAAACTATTTTTCGCGAACTAAAAATAATCCTGGGAAATCTGGACGGGAAAGTTTCTGTACTTATGGATTTTACCAGAGAAGCAGCGATTATCGCAGGGGCTTGCGGCCCCCACATTTCATTGGTTATTGGCCGGCGGTTCGTAATCTTTATTATTTCGTGGCCGTACCTAGGAGAATAGTGAGCAGATTTCTGTGCTAGGGACAAAACACGGCGCCGCGTCCTCTTGTGGAACGCGGCCCCAAATCCGCTCATTAGCTTTGCCGCGGTTTTTCGAAATTCAACATCCAGTGGATGCCAAATTGGTCTTTGAACATGCCGAAGCGGGCGGCCCAGAATGTCTCCTGCAGCGGCATGGTAATTGTGCCTTTGGCGGAGAGCGCATTGAAAAGCTCCTCGGTTTCCTGGGCGCTTTCACATTGCAGTGCAATGGAAAAATTGTCGCCCTGCTGGAAAGGCATGCCCACCATGTTGTCTGAAGCCAACAGCACCGCAGCGCCCTTGGTAAGTTTGGCATGCATGGTCCGGTCTTTGGCTTCTTTCGGAATGTTGCCGCCCGGCATATCAGAGAAGGGCATCAGTTGCAGGTCAGCACCCAGGCATTGCTGGTAAAAAGTCATCGCTTCCCGGCAGTTTCCGTTAAAAATCAAATACGCGTTAATTTCCTTCATGATTCACTCCGTTTTTTTGTATTGGACATATTGCCTTGGGATTAGACGGCTTCAACCCAGGGTTGTTTGCGCAGGGGGGACCAGCGCGCGCACTTTTTCATCGCGCAGATACAGTCCGCCCCAATGCGATTCCGCGCAGCGCGGTTCTGGCGCGGTTCTGCTCACTGGATAAACTGCGCGAAAGCGTTTACCGCTGGCTCGGGCAAAGGCTTCTCATCCTTGCAAAACACTGGGCCTGAATCGATGGGATAACCGGGTCCGGAACCATTGGTTATTTGCTGCGGACCACCACCGGTTTATTGCTGCCATCCGCCGCCCAGCGCCTGATACAACTGGACGAGTGCTGTGAGCTCATTTCCCTGCGCCTGGGCCAGCGTCAGTTCAGCCGAGAACGAGTTGGTATTGTTCGTTAGAACTTCAAGATAGTCCGTGGATCCAGCCTTGAAGCGCACTTCTGAGAGACGTGCGGCATCTTGTGCGGCTTGCACCAGATGTTCTTCCTGTATCCTGAATTCCCGGTTTTTGCGATAGGCAACCAGCGCGTTGGACACATCGCGAAACGCGCCCTGGATGGCTTGTTGATACGTCAGGAGCAACTGCTCACGCTGGGCCTCGGCCAAGCGAACATTCGATTTGAGCCTTCCGCCTTCAAATATTGGTTGGGAGAAGGAGCCTACCAAACTCCAAATTCCGGCCGGTCCGGTAAAAAGATTGGTGAGCGCCGGACTCTGATAGCCCGCTGATCCCGTCAGGGCGATCTGCGGAAAGTACGCCGCTCGGGCAACGCCAATCTGCGCGTTGGCGGCCACCAGGTTCTGCTCGGCTTGCAGGATGTCCGGCCGCCGTTGCAGGAGCGCCGATGGGATCCCAACGGGGACCTCGGGAGCGTGAGGCTGTTCGGTTAATTTCAAGCCCCTCGGGACGTCACCGGGATTGTTTCCCAGAAGAATGCTGATGGCATTCTCCTCCTGCGCAATCTGTCGTTCAAGGTCAGGAATCTCCGCGGCGGCGGTATAGACCAGTTGTTCTGACTGGCGGACGTCCAGCAGTGAATTGATCCCATGCTGCTCCAGGGTCTGGGTCAACTGCAACGAACCCTGGCGCGA
>DATBCN010000071.1:0-3200 GCA_036270475.1 Candidatus Angelobacter sp.
TCCGCCATCTCCGCAGAAGCCTTGTTGGTGAAGGTGACCGCCAGGATAGCATCTGGCTCAATTCCTTTGTTTTCAATCAAATGCACAATGCGATAGGTGATCACACGGGTCTTGCCGCTGCCGGCACCGGCCAGAATGAGCACGGGGCCGTCCACGGCTTCCACCGCTTCGCGTTGCTGAGGATTGAGTTTTGCTTTGTCCAGGAAATTCACTGACGGTCCACTGCTTTACGTATAGAGTTAAGCGCAAAAAATTAAGGATGCTTCTTAAAGGATAAATGAAGACTGGGGTTTCCGCCCCAGCGTTCCTTTTTGAGGAGCATCCTCCGTGAATGCGCGACTGGTCCGCGCTTCACATCGCATTATGCTTCCCCTATGCCAGTGGTCATCACCCTGCTCCGCAGCGTCAACGTTGGCGGAGATTGCGGAGAAGCTGGCAGCGTTGTAACGCGAACAGCGCGCATGGATAGAACCTGGCAATTTCTGCTCTTACGCGTTGGCACATTTTTTGAACCCCTGGAGTTAACCGGAAAGGGTTGGGCGGCCCCGCAGTTACGCAGAGCCGCCCAGGGACAAGTTCACGGGGTAGGAACGGGTTGCGCCGTGATAGAGCGAGGCGTTTTCCGTTCCCGTGAGGCGGAGAAAGTGCGCCGCATCTGCTTTCGCGTCCTGCTTATCTCATTTGCAGAGTCACCTGCTGGGAGTGTGACAGGCTGCCGCTTGTACCCGTAATCGTCAGCGTAAAAGTACCAATCGGAGTCGTGGGCGGATGCTCGGTGAGAACGTCGAATCCAGATAGTCCGGAACCTGTTACAGGCGCAGGCGGAATTGGGATGCTGGATCCTGGAAACAGGCCGGTCACGGTGAAATCTACAGTCCCGGTAAACCCATTCACGGCCTGAATTGTGATTGTGTAAGGCTCGCCGCTGCCCCTTTTTCTTGAGGCGAAAACAGGCGTCACCGACATTGTGAAATCCGGCGAGGATTGCACAACGGCCGCCGGAGGCGCAGAGGTTGCGTGGCTTGGCGCTACGGCTGCCATCAATGCCAGCGAGAGGAAAAAAAGAATGAATGTTGCTTTGAGGCTTGTCTGAAGCATAGTCGATCTCCTTGCGAGGTGGTTAAGACAAACAGCAAGACAAAATCAAGGGGTGTTGCCGTTGGGGACACGCGGTTGTTGACTTGGATAATTGATAATCAACGATAAAAAGACAACTATTTTATCAATTATCAAAAAGTTTCAGGCTACACCTTACAATAAAAGAGCAATCGACACAACCGTAAACGGTGGGCTTGTATTTGATTTTCCAGTAGACGTAACTAAATTAGAAGCTGGAAATTCACACCGCAGCCATTCTGCAAGATGACTGCGGTGGAGAGAGCTTACGGTTTCGGCGTGGGGCTGGGCTGCGCCTGTGGCGGCTTCGGTTGCTGCGGTCGGTCGGCTACCGCAGGGTTTGTCACCGGGCTTGCATTCTCGTCATCTTCAGCCGGCGGAGGCGGCGGCATCTCTTTTTCAATCGGCTTGCGCGGGAACATCTGGTCACGCTGCGCCGCCATATAAACGAATGACGCAACAATCACCGCCATCTGTTTCAGGTCTTCCGGCTGCAGGCGATCATAGACGTCCATGTTGGAATGGTGCGTGCGCGTGTCATATTCCAGCGGGTCTTGTATGAACTGGAATCCGGGAATACCCGTCGCGTCAAAAGAAAGATGGTCAGTGCCGCCGGTATTGCGCATGGTCAGCGTGTCCATGCCCAGATCATGGAAAGGCTTCATCCAGGCTTCAAAGACCGGCTGGACGGCGGCGTTCTCCTGCAAATAAACGCCGCGAATCTTGCCCGAGCCGTTGTCCACGTTGAAATAGACCGAGACTTTTTGCTGCTCCGGTTTGGTCGTCATGGGACCGTTTTCACGGCGGCGCACGGAGGGGTCGCCTTTGCGCTCAGGGTCTTTTGATTCAGGCCGCGAACCAAAGTGATGCGCCACATACCACTCTGATCCCAGCAAGCCCTGTTCTTCGCCGCTCCATAGGCCAATGCGGATGGTGCGCCGCGGCTTCAGGTCAAGCGCCTTCAGGATGCGCACCGCTTCCATCATTACAATCGACCCTGCGCCGTTGTCGGTTGCGCCGGTACCGGTATGCCAGGAATCAAGGTGCGCGCCCAGCATTACCACTTCATCTTTTTTGTCAGTGCCCGGGATTTCGGCGATGGTGTCATTCTGCGTCATCGAATCCGGCCCATCGTAAAAGGTGTTCTTGACGTTCAGTTCCAGTTCAACATCTTTCCTGGCGGCAAGAATGCGCGCGATGCGCGTCCAATGCTCCGTGGCCAGCGTGATCTGCGGGGTGTTAACCGTCTGACCAACCTTATATGAGCCTGCCTGCTGGACGAAGACCGTACCACCGCCAATCGCGCCGCGGCTGTGATCGATCACGGCCAGAACTTTTTCTTCTTCAAAAAACTTATTGAGCTGCCGTTGCAGACGGGCGCGCTGAGCAAACTCACGGAACGCGGGATTCACACGCTCACTGGGAATCTGGTAATGCTCAATATCGGCCAGCGACTTCTCATTCAGCCGCTCCGACAATGGATCGACTGAAGGTTTCACTTCCGGATCGTCGCCCACCAAAAGAATTTTGCCGGCCAGTTTGCCCTTGTATTTCGCCAGGTCTTGCGGCCCGCGAATATTCACTCGCATCACCTGCCCGCGCACCGCGCCCTCGGTGCCAGGCGCCCAGGCCTTGGAGTAAGCAATCAGAGTTGCCACATCAGGCGAGACCATGCGCACGTTGACGTATTCGTTGGCCCAGCCGCGTCCAAAAGGCCCCCACGGCTCAAGATGCGAATTGACCAGCCCAAACTCGCTGAGCTTGTCGCGGGTCCAGTCATTGGCTTTCTTCATGTTGGGCGAACCGGTTAGGCGCGGGCCGATCTGGTCCATCAAACCGGTGGCAATCTCCATGATCTTGGAGTTGTGAAAGCCTTCATAACGAATCTTGCTGATCGCTTCCAGGTCAACTTTCTCTTGCGCGCTGCAAGGGAGCGCCGCGGCCAGCGAGCAGACCACTAAAAACGAAATAATGCGTTTTACGCTAAACATTGATTCTCCTTGGTGAAAACGGGAAAACGGATGGATTTCATGTTCATTTCTCCTGCGCATTCGGTTGTGTATTCATTGACCGCGGCCACATTG
>DATBCN010000072.1:0-7092 GCA_036270475.1 Candidatus Angelobacter sp.
GCTCAATCGCGTGCGGCCATTGCTCTCAACATTGCCCGGCGTGTCCGCGCCGCCGCCCTTCGGCGGCAACGCGCGAAGCATCGTGGTCAATTTGAAACCGGAACGTCTGAAGTCCTATCACATGTCACCCGATGAAGTGGCACAGGCCATTGCCGAGGCCAACGTCATCAGTCCTTCAGGAAACATCATGACGGCGGGGAAATATCCGTTGGTGCCGGTCAATTCAGTTCCGCGCAACATTGATGATCTTCGCGCCGCGCCTGTTCGCGGCGGCGAGTATCCGCCCGTTTTCGTTCGCGACGTCGCGGATGTCGTGGACGATTCAGACATCGTGACCTGCTACGCGCTTGTGAACGGAAAGCGCGCCGTTTACGTTCCTGTTACCAAACGCGCCGACGCCTCGACGCTGGCTGTGGCAAGCCAAGTCCGGGAAAATCTCGCGAAATTTCAGAGCGTCCTCCCTACGGGCATGAAAGTCAGTTATGAGCTGGACCGATCGCCTGTCGTCACGGGCGCTTTGGCCGAACTGCCATGGGAAGGATGCATCGGCGCACTGTTGACGGGATTGATGGTGATTGTCTTTCTGCGCGATTGGCGCAGCGCGCTGGTAGTAGTGGTGAACATTCCAATTTCGCTCATGAGCGGAGTGCTCGTGTTGTGGATCACCGGGCAGACCATCAACCTCATGACTTTAGGCGGCCTAGCGCTTGCCGTTGGAATTCTGGTTGACGAAGCGACCGTCTGTCTGGAAAACATCCACGTTCACCTTGACCGCGGCCAATCTGTTGCGCGCGCCGCTTTGGAAGCTACCAGGGAAACTACCGGCCCGCGCCTGCTTGCCATGCTCTGCATTTTAGTAATGTTTACTCCCGCGCTTTTCATGACGGGCGCATCGAAAGCTATGTTTCTGCCGCTCGCTTTGGCGGTCGGATTTGCCATGGCCGCCTCCTACTTTTTTTCCAGCACGCTTGTGCCGGTCCTGATGGTTTGGAGGCCGCGCGTTAATAAAGAGCCCTTTGCCGCGTCGCGATGGGGACTATGGCAAGGCAGCTATGCCTCAGTACTGCGAAAACTGGACCGGCGGCATGGATTTCTCATATTGGCTTATCTCTGCGGCACGCTGGCAGTGATTGCCGGCCTGGGCGGGCTTCTGGGAGCGGAGATCTTTCCGCGCGCGGAGTCACACGAATTGCAGTTGCGTTTGCGCGCCGCGCCCGGAACAAACATTGACGGTACGGAAGCGGCGCTGTTGAAGGCACTCGATATCGTCAAGACTACTGTTGGCGAGAAGAACGTGCGATTGTCGCTTGGTTTCGTCGGACTGCATGGGTCGAGCTATCCCATCAACTATCTCTATCTCTGGAACGGCGGGACGGAAGAAGGGGTGCTGCAAATCCAACTAGCGGATGGCGCGACCAAACCCATGGAAGTCCTGAAGAATGAACTTCGCCAACGGTTCGAGGCGCAAATCCCAGATGTGAGTTTTTCCTTCGAACCGGCTGATTTGATCAGCCGCATGATAAGCATGGGCGCGTCAACGCCGATCGAAGTGGCCGTGAGCGGTCCGAACATTGCCGCCGATCGCGCCTTTGCCGACAAGGTCAAAGCCAAGCTTGAGGCAATTCCAACTTTAGGCGACGTCCAATATTCGCAATCGCTTGACTATCCAACCGTGGAAGTGACCGTGGACCGCGAACGGGCGGGAATTATCGGCCCGACAATAGCTAAGGTTTCGCGCGCATTGGTCCCGGCAACCTGGTCCAGCAGGTTTGAGATTCCTAACTACTGGGCCGACCCCGAAACAGGAATTGCGTATCAAGTCCAGACTCAGATTCCCCAGCGGGCCATGACGTCTCTAGAGGATATTGGCAACCTGCCCATCATGGAGGCACCCGGGATGCGATCAGTCCTGTTGCGCAACCTTGGCCGCATAAGCCAAGGCACGGAGATGAGCCAATATGACCGCTATAACATGCAGCGGACCCTGACCGTTCGCGCCAACATCACCAAGGAAGACCTTGGCAGCGCCGCGCGGCGGGTGGCCAAGGCAATCACTGAATTAGGCGCGCCTCCTCCCCGCGTCAGCGTGACGATGCGAGGCCAGGTCGCCCCAATGGAGGAAATGCTCGACGGATTTCGACAGGGCCTGATGATTGTGATCGGCGCAATTTTTCTGTTGTTGGCAGCGAATTTTCAATCGCTCAAGTTGTCAATCGTGGTAATGTCCACCGCCCCGGCGGCCTTGGCTGGCGTGGCCCTGGCCTTGTGGCTGACGCGTACGACAATCAATCTGGAATCCTTCATGGGCGCGATCATGGCGCTGGGAGTAGCAGTCGCGAACGCGATTTTGCTGGTGACTTTTGCCGAGCGCGCGCGCATCAGCGGCGCAACGGCGGCCGAAGCAGCCGAAGAAGGCGCACGCAGCCGCCTGCGGCCCATTTTGATGACAAGCCTGGCGATGATTGCCGGAATGACGCCTGTAGCGATTGGACTTGGCGATGCAAACAGCCAAATGGCGCCACTTGGCCGAGCGGTGGTTGGCGGACTTGGGGCGGCCACCCTAGCGACATTGTTTGTACTGCCAGCCATTTTCGCCCGCGTGCAAAAGAACAGTCACCGCCGCGGCGTATCGCTGGAGCCTATGAATATACCGTTCAACGGAGGTTCCGTATGAATCTCCCGCAATTTGCATTGCGGCGTCCCTTCACGGTCATTGTAATGGTGATCGCTGTGGCAGTGGTTTCCGTTCTCTCATGGCGGCAGATGCCCAAGGACATTTTTCCCACGCTCGGCATTCCGACCATTTACATCGCGCAACCTTACGGCGGAATGGACCCAGCCCAGATGGAAGGATACCTAACCTACTACTACGAATATCATTTCCTCTTCGTCGCCGGTATTGAGCACATTGAATCGAAATCCATTCAAGGCGCGGCGATCATCAAGTTGCAGTTCCATCCGGGCACCAACATGCCTCAGGCGATGGCGGAAACCGTCGCTTACGTGAATGCGGCGCGCGCGTTTATGCCCACCGGCACTTTGCCTCCATTCATCACGCGGTTTGACGCGGGCAGCGTCCCCGTGGGCCAGTTGGTTTTTTCCAGCGAAACGCGCTCCGTCACTGAAATGCAGGACGCCGCGCTGAACCTCGTGCGTCCGCTCTTTGCGACACTCCCCGGTGTTTCAGCCCCGCCGCCTTTTGGCGGCAGCGCCCGCACCATCGTCGTCAACATCAATCCCGACCGGCTTAACTCCAACAAAATCTCCCCCGATGAAGTCGTGGATGCAATCACGCAGGCCAATCTCATCAGCCCTTCCGGCAACATGATGATGGGCGGGAAGTATCCGATGGTCCCGCTAAATTCAATTCCGCGGAACGTCAAAGAGTTGGAAGGCGTGCCCATTCACACGGGCGTATATCCGGCGGTTTTCGTCCGCGACGTTGCTCAAGTGGTGGATGGCGCGGACATTGTGACCAGTTACGCGCTCGTTAATGGTCGCCGCACGGTGTACATTCCGGTGACGAAGCGCGCGGACGCTTCCACTCTGGCGGTGGTCAATCTGGTCAAGGAGAACCTCCCAAAATTTCAGAGCGTTCTGCCTTCGGACGTGCATGTCAGTTACGAATTTGACCAATCGGGCTACGTAAAACGCGCGCTGACCGGATTGATCCAGGAAGGCGTCCTGGGAGCGATTCTCACGGGGCTGATGGTCCTCATCTTTTTGCGCGATTGGCGCAGCGCAATCATAGTCATCATCAATATCCCGGTTTCGCTCATGGCGGCGATGCTTGCGTTGCGGCTCACCGGAAACACAATCAACCTGATGACTCTGGGCGGCCTTGCCCTGGCAGTGGGAATTCTGGTGGACGAAGCGACCGTCTGCCTGGAGAACATCCACGTTCACCTGCCGCGCGACAAGTCGCTTGCCCGTGCCGCCCTGGATGCCACGGACGAAACGCGCATTCCCCGCCTGCTGGCGATGCTTTGCATCCTTGCCATGTTTACGCCCGCTCTTTTCATGACGGGCGCCGCGCGGGCAATGTTTTTGCCGCTTGCGCTCGCCGTAGGCTTCTCGATGGTTGCATCCTATTTTCTCTCCAGTACCGTCGTGCCCCTGCTCTCAGTGTGGCTGCTGCGCGGCCGGGAAAACTCGACAGAGAAATGGAAGGCAAATGAAAGCGCGTTTGCCGGCTTCCAGGGCGCATATGAATCTCTCCTCCAACGGCTCGTGCCATGGCGAAAGGCGCTGATAGTTGCGTATCTGGCGGGCGCACTCGCAATCATTGTTTTAGTGGGGAAGCAACTGGGAGTGGAAATATTTCCACAAGTTGATAGCGGACAGTTGCAGGTGCGCCTTCGCGCTCCCGCGGGAACAGACATTGACGGCACCGAGGCCGTTTTTCTCAAAGCGCTGAATTTGATCAAGAAAAAGGTCGGTCCGGACAATGTGGCCATCTCGCTGGGATTGATAGGCATACACGGCGCAAATTTTCCCATCAATTTTGTTCACCTCTGGAATGGCGGGCCGGAGGAAGGCGTTTTGCAAGTGCAAATTAAGGCCGGAACAAAAATCAGAATCGATGAATTAAAGGAACAACTCCGGCGGGAGTTTGCCGCGCAGATGCCCAGTGCAAACTTTTCATTTGAGCCGGCGGGCATCGTGAGCCGCGTAATGAGTTTGGGGGCGGACACCCCTATCGAAGTCGCCGTCAGCGGGCAGGACCTGGCCACAAGCCGCGCCTTCGCCGAGAAGGTCAAGACGAAACTTGAAGGCGTGGCGATATTGCGGGACGTGCAATTTGGCCAGTCGCTGGATTATCCGACCGTGAACGTTAAAGTGGACCGCGAACGCGCCGGGATCATTGGCCCCGACATGAAAGAAGTCTCCAAGGCGCTGGTACCGGCAACGTGGTCAAGCCGTTTTGTGAATCTCAACTATTGGGCGGACCCCAACACCGGCGTTGCCTACCAGGTACAGGTGCAAATCCCGCAACGGTTGATGACCTCGCTGGAGGACGTCGGAAACATCCCCGTGCTTCAGCATAAGCCCAAAGACCCGGAGAAGAAGCTTAAGGACGTAACCCTGCGCAATATCGCGGAGATCACCGAAGGGACCGCAATGGGCGAATACGAGCGCTACAACATGCAGCGCTTGATCACGGTGCGCGCAAACCTATATGGCAATGACCTGGCTGGCGCAGCGGGGCAGGTACGTAATGCGATTGCCGAACTTGGCCCGCCACCGCCGGGCGTCAGCGTGGCCTTGCGCGGGCAAGTCGTTCCTTTGCAGGAAATGCTGGACGGATTGCGAGGCGGCCTGGTCCTGGCGGTAGTAGCGATTTTCTTATTGCTGACGGCCAATTTTCAGTCGCTCAAAATGTCGTTCATCGTCGTTTCCACGGTACCGGCCGTGCTGGCCGGCGTGGTTATGGCGCTGTGGCTGACTGATACGACGCTCAACATCCAGTCGTTCATGGGCGCGATTATGGGCGTCGGCGTTGCCGTGGCCAACGCAATTCTGCTGGTGACGTTCGCCGAAAACAGCCGGCTGGGCGGAGCGTCCGCGGTGGATGCGGGCGTGGAAGGCGCGCGCAGCCGCTTGCGTCCGATTTTGATGACCAGCGCCGCAATGATCGCGGGGATGATGCCCATGGCGTTGAGCCTGGGCGAATCCGGCGGGCAAGCCGCGCCACTGGGACGCGCTGTTGTTGGCGGATTGTCAGCCGCAACAATCGCTACTTTGTTTGTGCTGCCATCGGTCTTTGCCGTGGTGCAAAGCCGCAGCCACCGGCGGGCAGCGTCACTTGATCCCAACGATCCACAGAGCAGCCACTATCAACCAAGCGATGGAAGGAGCTAAATCGTATGAAAATTGAATCGCATCATTTACTACATTCAGACCATGTTGATGAAAACCGTCACTACAGATGGTTTTGGACAGACGCCAAAACCGGCCGGCCAGAGGCAGGTTCCACCCGCAGAGAGGGCGAAGTGCGCCGTGAGTCTGGCGCGAAATATGCGCTGCTCCTGGTTCTGGCAGCCTGCATTTGTGTCCTTTCCGGGTGCGCCTCTTCCATTACCGCAAGTGCCGCGAAGCCAGTGGAGGCAGCACCGATCGAAGTAAAGGCCGTCCATCCGCATCGCGGTGAAGTTTCCCGGTTCATAAATTTGCCGGGCGAAGTGCGCCCATTATATGAGGTCACGCTTTTCGCCAAAGTCGATGGCTATTTGGACAAGCTCACGGTCGACAAGGGAGACTCAGTCAGGGCCGGAGAGTTGATTGCAGACATCAATGTGCCGGAATTGCGGGCCAATCTGGTCAAGTATAAGGCCGAGTTGGAACTGGCCGAGGCCGAGTTCAAACAGGCCGCGAACAATGCGGCCAATGTCCCGGCCGCCGATTTAGAAGGCGGCAAAACCCGAATGGGCATCGCCAGCGGCAAACTTGCCGTTGCCAAAGGCAACGTCCAATACACCGAAGCCATGCTGAAGTACGCCCGCGTGACCGCGCCCTTTGACGGGATCATTACCAAACGCTACGTTGATCCGGGCGCTTATATTCCCGTGCCCAACGCGGCCAACACCCCTGAAGCGGCGGCGATTGTGAACCTCACCAATTTCAAAATATTGCGGATGCAAGTCGCCGTGCCCGAGACCGAGGCAACGCACATTGAGATTGGACAACCAATCCGCTGGACGACCGACGACTATCCCGGCCAGCATTTTGATGGCAAGGTCACCCGCGCATACTGGGCCTTTGACAAAGCAACAAAAACAATGTTGACAGAAACGCAAATGACCAATCCTGGAATGAAATTGCGGCCGGGAATGCTGGTGAATGCCCACATTAGCATCGAAAAGAAAGATGACGTGTTGTTGCTCCCGCTGGAGGCCGTAGTCCGGGAGAAGATAAACTCGTTCGTTTTCGTTTACAACGACGGCAAGATAAAAAAATCGCCGGTTGAGCTCGGCTTCAATGACGGCAGGAATGTTGAGATTGTGGCCGGCCTCAAGTTAGCGGATTTGGCGGTTGTGCCAGGCCAACAAGCCCTGCGCGACAGTCAATTTGTGAAGGTCTCGGAGGCAAAAT
>DATBCN010000073.1:0-3074 GCA_036270475.1 Candidatus Angelobacter sp.
GCCGCAAAATGTTGAAGCCAGTGACGCTCCTTATTTCGTCGATCTGATCCGTGAACAGCTAGTGAGCAAATACGGTGAGGATGACTTGAATTCTGACGGCTTCCGCATCTACACCACGCTCGATCCCTCATTGCAGCAGGCAGCGGCGCAGGCAGTCGATCTCGGACTGAAAGAAGTGGACGCGCAGGTCGCCCGGTTACGCACTAAGAAAGTGAAAGTCGGCAAGAACAAATTTGAAACCAAGGTCATGCCCGGCCCGATTCCGCAGGTCGCGCTCATCGCGCTTGATCCCCACACCGGAGAAGTGCTGGCGCTGGTCGGCGGCAGAAATTATGGCTTCAGCCAGTTGAACCATGCCATCGCCAAGCGCCCAACCGGATCCATCTTCAAACCGTTTGTTTATGCCACTGCCATCAATAATGCTGTAACCAATGAGCAGCCAATCTTTACTCCGGCCAGCCTGGTGGACGACTCGCCCACCGCCTTCATCAACGGTGACGATATTTACACGCCGCGCAACTACAGAGAGGAATACCACGGACAGGTCACCGCTCAGTTTGCTCTGGCGCATTCGCTCAACAATGCCACGGTGAAAGTGGCTGAGATGGTGGGCTATGACAAAGTTGCCAACCTCGCCAAGACCGCCGGAATTGCGTCCGTTCGGGCCACGCCCGCCATGGCCCTGGGGTCCTATGACGCTACGCCCATGGAAATGGCCTCCGCCTACACAATTTTCACGAATAACGGCCAGCGCATTACGCCCACCATGGTCCGCTCCGTGCGCGACGCCAATGGCGATATTGTTGACAACTTCCAGCCGCAAAAAAGCCAGGTGCTTGATCCTCGTGTCGCCTATGTAATTACAGACATGATGCAGGGCGTCATCAACAACGGCTCAGCGGCTGGCGTGGCCGGCGTGCGCGCCCGCAAATTCACCGCCCCCGCGGCGGGAAAAACCGGAAGCTCGCATGATGGGTGGTTCGCCGGCTATACCTCCAACCTGCTCTGCATCGTCTGGGTCGGGTATGACGACTATAGTGATATTCACTTGACCGGCGCCGCCGTCGCCCTGCCCATCTGGACCGAATTCATGAAGCGCGCCGTGGACCTGCCCAATTATTCTGACGTTAAGCCATTCACTCCCCCTCAGGGCGTAGTGGAGTTGACTCTGGATAAGGCCACCAACCAGATCGCCACTCCAGCCTGCCCAGACGATTACACAACGGCGTTTATCGATGGTACTCAGCCCACCCAGACCTGTGAGCAGACGAACCACGGCAACGTTTTTCAAAGAATTTTTGGCATAGAACCTAAAGCCACCCCTACCCCTCCGGCTTCTTCCACGTCTAATGGAAATAATGGGAGCACTGTGCCTAATTCAGCGCAGTCGCCCGTACAGCAGAATTCTGCCCGGACGCAGCCTCAGGAACAGGAAAAAAAGAAAAAAGGCTTCTGGGGCAAGATTTTTGGTGGTTCAAAAGACGATAATAAGGACGATAATAAGCAGAACAAGCCTGCGGCCACGCCCAGTCCCGGCAAGGACAGGCCGCAATAGGGAGGCCTTCAATGGGTTGCTCTTGGATCGGTCGCTTCAGTCGCCTTCTAACTGTCATCGGGGTTTTGGCGCTGGCTCTGCCCGCCTTTACCCAGGAACCGTCTTCCAACGCCGATTCCATTACTCAGCTTCGCGTCCCGCCTCCGCCGGAAGACGCTACCGAGATTGAACTGGAGCAACAAGGCGACCAGTTGCGCGCCCAAAAAGCCTATCTGGATTCCATTGACTACTATCGCGCCGCTATCCGGAAGTCAGACACCTCTGTTCTGCACAACAAGACCGGCATGTGCCTGCTGCAACTCCGCCGCGATGCGGAAGCCAGAAGGGAATTCCAGCACGCCATCCGGCTGAACAAGGATTATGCTGAAGCCTATAACAACCTGGGTGCTCTTTATTACAACTCCCGGCGATATGGTTCGGCGGTACGTGAGTACAAAAAGGCCATAAAACTGAGCGATGAAAATGCCAGCTTCCACAGCAATCTGGGTGGGGCATATTTCTCGCAAAAGGATTTTGACCGTGCCGCCAAGGAATACCAGCGCGCCATCCAGATCGATCCTGAAATCTTTCAGCGCCAGTCCTCCTCTGCCGCCATCTCCATCCGTCTGGTTGGGTCCAATGACCTTGGTCATTTTCATTACGTCATGGCCCAGATGTATGGCCAGCACAATGACAAGGAGCATTGCCGCTTCTACCTGAGCAAGGCCAATGAAGAAGGCTATCCCACCAAGAGCGCGCTCCGTGACAATGAATTCGCCGGCCTGCGCAAGGACCCGGATTTTGTCGCGTTCCTGCGCTCGCTCAAGCCGCCGCCCTCAGGCAATAACTGATTGATCTGTTCCTGTCTGTAGCGACGTGTCAATGCAAAACTTTTAGAGCAGTGGGACCGAAGCGATAGTTTAATAGTGTCATCGGCAGCGAGCCCGGCTTGCGCGGCGAGCTGCCTGCATCAGGGGCATAGATGCTTCTGCTCGAAGCGTTGCTCTGGAGCGGTTTGGAGCGAAGCGACAAAAATGAAGGCAACCTTTTCCAAGTAGCTGCTTTCTAATCTGAGTAGCTGCAGTACTCGGCAGCTAACGAAACAAAAACTGATCCACCGGTTCGACGCGTAAGCGTCTTGGCAGGGAAACCGGTGGGTCATTTCTTTTTGGCCGCTTTGCGGCCAAAACCGCTGACGAGCCTTCTCCGCACAAACAGCTTTGATGCTCCTGATGCAGCGGGCTCGGCGCGCAAGTCGGCCTCGCCGTTCCTCTGCTGAGGAATTTATAGAGATTACGAGATCCTAAAAATCTTGTCATCCTGAGCGCCGCGCGCGGGAGCAGAGCGACTTAGCGCAAGTCGAAGGATCCCGAGAATGTTTCCCCTGCCATGCTGATTTAGGGAGTTCTCACGAAAATCTGGTTTTGATCCGTGCTCATCCGCGAAAATCCGCGGTAAGCCTTTGCCTTTTTGATGTCCCGATGATCCGATCCTCCCGATCCTACTGTTCCTTCATGGTCGTTCTCGCATGAATGTAAGC
>DATBCN010000074.1:0-16332 GCA_036270475.1 Candidatus Angelobacter sp.
AAAGCGTCAGGTCCTTGGCCGCGCTGACGGCCTTCTTGCAGACCACGTAACGGACGCTGCTCTTTACGGCAACGGCATGGTGCTGGCTACGCCCGCGGGACTCACGTTTCTGGATTCAGCCGGTCCGCGCAGCCTCTATGCATTTCACGGCCTGGTCAACAATCACGTCTATTCCGTTGCCGCGTCAGGCAAAGAAGTAGTTGCCGGGACGCTCGGCGGAATCTCCGTGCTGGAAAATGAAAATGTAGCCGCCAATTACACGGTAGCAACCCGCGGGCTCACGCACAACTGGATCTCAGCCATCACGCGCACGGGCAATTACTGGATTGTCGGGACCTACGGTGGCGGGATTGTGCGCCTGCTCGCCAACGGCCGCTTTGAGCCTTTTGACGTTGCTACTGGAAAGTTTGAAGTCTATCCCAACGCCATGCTGGCCACTGACCGCCATGTGCTGGCGGGAACGCTGGGCCAGGGACTGTATATCTACAATCGCGGGACCAATCGCTGGAGCGTTATTACTGAGGGGCTGCCATCGCTCACAGTGACGGCGCTGGCCGCGGACAAGGGATACATTTACGTGGGCACAGACAATGGTCTGGTGCTGATTTCGGAGCAAAATCTGCCATGAAACGGTTGCTGAAACTTTTGGTTGTTCTGTGCGCGCTGGCCTCCATTACCTGGGGCGACGCCGGTATCCTCATCCCGCGCGACAAAGCGCAGCCTGATCCCACGGTCCTTTCCCTGGAGGAGATGGAGATCACCATCCGCATTGATAACTCTGATGCGCGCATCTTCATCAAGCAGATCTTCGCCAACCACACCAGCGGAATCCAGGAAGGGAACTATGTCTTCGCTCTCAATAGTCATGCTGTGGTCTCTGACTTTGCCACCTGGGATGGCCCGGTGCGCATCCCGGCGGTGATCCTGGAGCGCAAGCGTGCGGAAGAGATTTATAACGAGCTCAAGCAGCAGTCCATTGATCCAGGTCTGTTGCAGATGGGCGAGCGTACCGCCAGCGAAGCGCGCCATACCTCCACCTTTAGCGCCCGGATCGTCCCCATTCCCGCGTTCGGTACCAAGCGCCTTGAGTTTGAATATCACGAAAGCATTCCCGTGGAGGGATTCAAGTCATACTTCGGAATTGGATTGAAGCCTGAGGCATATCATTCGCAAACAGCGCGCCATCTGATTATCCATTTTGAGTTGCGCTCAGAGCATCCTCTTCGGGATTTCAAGCTGGGCAGCGCTCTCTATCCTTTAAAGATTAGCCAGCAGAACGCGCATCTGGTGACAGGCGAATTCAGCGGAGACAATATCGCGCTCACGCAGGATTTCAGCGTGCAATATGAACTGGACCAGGCCGCCGGTGATTCACTGCATGTGCTGGCCTATCGCAACCCTGATTCCGGCCAGCCCGACCCAACGGAAATGTCGCCACAGCACAGCTTGGACGAACCTGGCTTTGCCGAAGTCGAAGCCCTGCTGGCCAACAAGAAGTCTGCTGCTCCCGCTGGAGCACAGGCGCATCCGCCGCACAACGTGATTGTGCTTTTCGATAATTCTCTTTCCATGCAGTGGGACAAGCTGGAGCGCAGCTATGAAGCCATGCAAAAAGTCCTGCAATCACTTTCCGGCGACGATCATTTCAATCTGCTGATGTTCAACAGCAAAGTTACCGCGTTCCAGCCGGCCACGAGCGGTGTTGCTCCGGTAAACCTGCAGAAGGTGACGGATTTTGTCCGCAACAGCCGCTTGCGTGGCGGGACCGATCTCCAAAAAGCCCTGGAAGCCGGTTTGGCGCAATGCACGCCCGGCACTGCCAACAACTACCTTGTCCTGCTCACGGATGGGGCAGCAACGCGTGGTCCAATCCTGAGCGGCAAACTCTCAGCCTGGTACGCGGAGAAATGGAAGGCCCTTCCGGAAGCCAGCCGGCCCAAGCTGTTTGTCTTTGCCGTGGGTGACGACGCTAATCTGCCTCTGCTGCGCCTGCTCACGCGCAGTGACGGTCTGCTGGAAAACGTTCTTTCCACCGAACCAACTGAGTTCAAGCTCAATGCGTTCATTGCCAAGATGAACATGAATCCTATCGGCCAGCTTGGCCTCGCGGTCTTGCCGCAACCGGCGCTCGATCTTGTTTATCCCCTGCAGGACACGTCCTTTGCCGGTTCCATGGCCTCATGGGTGGGACAATACAAGGCCGCGCAGAAGGGCGTGAATTTTGATGTTCGCGGCGTCCGCGATGGCGAGGCGTTCAGCATTCATGGCTCTGCTGATCTGCCGCAAAAATCTCTTGAGCATGGCCAGTTGCCTCGTCTCTGGGCCAAGGCAAGGGTTGATGCTCTGCTGGAAAAAATTGAACGCGATGGCGAAGATAAAGCCAGCATTGAGGAAATCATCCGCCTGGCCCGCAAATACAAGTTCGTTACGCCGTACACTTCATTTCTGGCGGTGCCGCGCGCACTGCTTCGCCCGCGCGTGATTCGTCCCGGCGATCCGGTGATTCGCGTGCGGACGGATCCGTCTATCGTCTCCGTGGTGGCGCTCTTTCCCTTCGGCCTGACCAAGCCTCTGCGTTATCTGGAAAAAGAAGACATCTGGCAGACGCGTTTTCTTGCCCCGGTTGACATGGAAGACGGCACGCATACTGTCCGGCTGGTTCTGCGCGACCGCAACGGCTCTGTTTATCGTGAAGCCAAGACGTTTGTCATCGCCAGCAAGCCGCCAACGCTGAAGATCATTCTCGCCCGCAAGCAGTTTAGAAAAGGCGAGTCGATTCAGTTGCGTGTACATGCTTCAGCCAGCACCCGTACTTTGCTGGCGCAGCTTGAGGGCGCCGCTCCGGTGGGCCTGCGCTGGAACCCGGATGAATCAGCCAGCACCGGTGAGATAACTGTACCCGCTGAACTGGCTCCTGGCCGCTACCGCTTGACCGTAACGGCAGAAGATATTGCCCACAACATCGGCGCGCAGGAGGTGCAAATTGAAATCATCCCGTAGAACCTTCGCTAAAGCCTCCTTATTGTTGGTTTGCGTCGTGGCCGGATTGCTGGCGGCACGCGCCGCCATGCCGGAATGGATACAGAACATTGAAGTGCGCTCTCTGGTTGAGGCCGCAATCTTTCGCACCGTTCCTTTGCCAACCGGGCCAATTACCATCCGCCGTCCTCCGGCAGAATCAGTGCCCGCGCTCGGCGAGTTGGTCATGCAGCATCCGCAGCAGGCAGACCTATACTCGTTGAAAGCGCTGGAAGAAGAACAGAAGCTCGATTTTGCCGCCGCAGAGGCAGACTGGAAACTCTATCTGCAAAATGCCTCTGACAAAGCCGCGGCGCAGACCGATCTGGCTGATTTTTACCATCGCCGCCATCAGCCGAAGAATGAAGTTGCTGCGCTCTCCGCCGCTGGAAGAATGCCATCTCCGCCATCTGAAAAATTCACCGCCATCGCTGACCAGCGCTCGTGGCAGTCATTTGAGCGATCGTTTCAGGTGGTCCGGGCGCAGGCGCTCGGGAAGAATGCTTCCATCGAACAATACAACGCCTGGATCGCGCGCTATCCGCAGGAACCTGGACTGTATGGCAGATACTTTGAATTTCTGCTAAATGAAAAAGACTTCAAGGCCGCGGCTGACCTGATCGCTCAATACCGCGCCAAATTTCCCAACGAGGAGATTTTTCCAACCAAGTCGCGCGCCCTGCTCGCCTATCGGCAGGGATCGGTGGAGGAAGGGTTGGCGGTTTATGAAAAATCGTTCCAGCCGCTCTGGTCTCCTGAATTGATCAGCGACTATTTCGATCTGCTGCGTGAGACGCGCAGTCTGCGGAAGTTTCTCGATCAGGCGCATGCTGCCCTGGCCCGCAATCCTGGCGACCTCAATGCCGCGGCGCGCGTCTTCTATTATTACCAGCAGCAGGGTAATCTCCAGGCCGCACAGCAGGCGATCACGGAATACCGTTTGCAGAAAGATGCGCGGAGCGCGGCGTGGACAACCGAGGAACTCTATACTTGTGCGCGGCTGCTTGACGCAGTGCATCTTTATCCTGAGGCAGCGCGCTATTACTTTGCGCTTTATAACAGCCCCGGCGCGGATGCTCCCGAAAAAGCACTGGCCGGTCTGGCCAACATCCTTCTGGTTGCACCAGAGCAGCAGGTCCGTTTCGGCGCAGGCGATATCTCCATGTATAAAGACATCGCCACCATGGATTCCGGCCCCGGCTACCTGAATGGCGTCCTCTCGTTAATCCTCAATACCAGCTCTCCGGCATATCACTATTCTGAAGAAGAGCAGCGCGCTCTGCCGTATTTCCATCGTTCGCGCGCCGCTGAACTGGTGGCGCTTTTTGATAAGCTCTTTCCCAACTCTGCGTCGCGGGCTGAACTCCATGCCCGCTTGATTGAAGCGTATGCAAATTATGGAGAAGACGCCGCGGTGCTCAGCGCCGGCAGTGAATTTCTGGCGGCGTTTCCCGCAGCCCCGCGGCGCAATCAGGTGGCGCTGCTCATGGCCGATAGTTATGCGCGCGGTGGAAATACCAAGGCAGAATTCGCGCTCTATGACGCCATGCTCCAGGAACTGGCCCGCAAAGCAGACGGAGTCCCGCTGGGAGAGAGCGTGAGCGGAGTGCCGGATGGACGTCCTTACCAATCCCGGCAGCCGGCGTCCCAGCGCGGCAGTGAAAGTGATGGCGATGAAGGTGAGCAGCAAGCACAAGCCGGAAACAGTGGGACACAGCATTCAGCATTCTCCGTGCAGAAGATGCCTGCGCAATCGCAAGTGAGCGGCCCGCGTTCCGCCGAATACCAGCGCGTGCTTGACCGCTACATCTCCAGGCTCGTCTCGCTTCGGCAGGTCCCGGCCGCGCTGGCGGTGTGGCGGCAGGAATTAGACCGCAATCCCAACGATCCGGGCCTTTATGAAAAGTTTGCCGCGTTTCTTGAAAGCAATCAGTTGGGAACGGAAGAAGAAGCCGTGTACAAGCGCGCGATCCAGCAGTTCCCGGGAACAAACTGGTATCACAAGCTGGCGCGCTGGTATCTGAGAAAAAAGCGCGACCAGGACCTGGAAGGACTATCGCAGCAGGTGCTCAGGATTTTCTCCGGCAGTGAACTTGAGGCGTATCTGCGCGGCGTCTCCGGCATGCCGCAGCAGCTTGATCTGCGCTTCAATCAGCTTGCGCATGAGCGGTTCCCGCATAACCTGGCGTTCGTTCACAACTTGCTGGCGCTTTATCAAAGCAAGCGCTTCAATAACCCGGTGGCGTGGGAAAGTCTGGTGCGGCAACATTGGTTTGCCGACAACAACCTGCGCAATCGTTTCTTTGAGTTTTTGTCGCATAATGGAAAGCTTGAAGCAGAGTTGCAGAGCGTGCGTTCCACGGCGGCTGCCGGCCCTGATTGGGCGGCGGAAGCCAAAGCGAACCCGGCGAGCGCGCGTTTTATCGGCGAAGCGGAACTCTGGCGGTCGCATTTTGAGGCGGGTGCTCCAGTCATCGCCGCCGTGGCCCGGCAATATCCTGCGGACGCCGAGCTGGGTGAACGCGCTTCGTCAGTCTATCGTTCGCTCGCGTATTTCAATCCGGCAAGCACCGCGACGGCGGTGGAGATTGAGTCTAACTTGCTGCGTTCATCGCCTGGAGACCGGCAGCGGCTGGCGCGGATTGGCGACATCTATTCCGACCGTGAGCAGTTTGCCAGGGCCGCGCCGTACTGGAACAAGATGCCAGACACGGAGCCCGGCCTGCCCGCCAGCTATGAAGATGCAGCCACCGTTTTCTGGGACTATTACTTTTTTGAGGATGCGCTGCGCTTGCTGAACCAGGGGCGCAATAATCTGCATGACGACACGCTTTATAGCTACCAGGTCGGTGCGATTTATGAAAATCAGCGCGACTTTCCGCGCGCGGTGG
The DNA here is from genome assembly GCA_036270475.1 of Candidatus Angelobacter sp. Taxonomy (GTDB): domain Bacteria; phylum Acidobacteriota; class Terriglobia; order Terriglobales; family Acidobacteriaceae; genus Angelobacter. The sequence goes on from DATBCN010000074.1 coordinate 5,910, forward strand.
ATGAGTATGTAAAAGGCGCGTTGGCCGCGGCCCCAAATCCCCAGTCGCACGATCGGCTGTTGCAACTGGCCACGCGGAAGACCGCCCGCGAAGCGGTGGATGCCGCCACTGATCGCGCCGTCGCGGCAGGCAAGTACTCACTCTCTGCAATTCAATTGCGCGTGGAAGTGCTGGAAGCGCAGGGACGCAAACAGGATTTGTCTGCGATGCTGCTGATCGCCCTAGATAACAGCAACTCAGTGGAGACACTGGAGAGTATTGAGAACACGGCCAAAGAGAAATCCCTTGAAGCGGTCCGCCAGCATGCTCTGGAAAGGCAGGCCGCTGTCAGCGCCGATCCCATTCGCCGGCTCGAACTGCGCTATGCGCTGGTGAGCTTCTACGAGCAGAAGAAAGACGTTGCCGCCGCGCAGCAAAATGTGGAAGCGCTTTATAAAGAAAATCCCAGGATCATCGGAGTGGTTCGCTCGACCGTGGATTTCTATTGGCGTAATAAGCTGCAACAGCGCGCGATCGATGTACTGGCCCAGGCAGCGAAAGATTCCTATCCGGCGTTGAAAGCGCAGTTTACTTTTGAAGAGGCCCGCAAAATGACGGAAGCGGGCCAATATGGTCCCGCGCGCAAACTGCTTGTCTCGCTGCTCTCCGCCTCTCCTTATAACGCTGAATATCTTGCCGCCACGGCGGAAACATACGCGCGCACAGGTGACCAGGCCGGCTTGCGCGATTTTTATCAGGAAAAAATCAAACTCTTCCAGAAAGCCGCATTGCCCTCCGACGAGCGCAAGGACCGCATCGCGGCATTGCGGCGCGGGCTCATCCCCGCGCTTACCGTGCTCAAGGATTATGCCGGCGGCGTGGATCAGTACATTGAGATCATCAATGCCTATCCTGAAGACGCCGGTGTGACTGGTGAAGCGGCGTACTATGCGCAGCGTTACCAGCGCAAAGACCAGTTGCTCAACTTCTACGCAAAAACAGTTGCCGCCTCACCCAAGGACTCTCGCTGGGCCGTGGTGCTGGCCAGAATGCAGGCCAGCCTGGAGGATTTTGACGCCGCGGTCCGCACCTACGGGCAGGCAATCAAGGTCCGCCCTGACCGGACTGACTTGCTGGCGGCGCGCGCCGCGATGGAAGAGCGGCTCATGCGTTTTGACGAAGCCGCCGCTGACTATACGTCGCTGTATGAGCTGGCGTATCACGATGCGCGATGGATGGAGAAGGTCGCGGAGATCCGGGCGCGGCAAAACAAGCCGGAGCAGTCCATTCAGGCGCTCAAGACGGCGCTGATCGATGGCCGTCCGGAAGCTCCGGGCAAATATTTCACCGCGGCAGAGCGCTTTGAAGGCTGGGGCATGCTGGCGCCGGCCCGTGAATACGCGGAAAAAGGAGTGGCCGTCACCGGCCCGGACCTGCTGGCAAACTCTGACAATCATGCCGTAGCGCAGGCCTATACGCGCATTATGACTCGCTTGCGGCAGCAGGAAGCGGCGTACCTGAAGTTGCAGGCGGGCATGGCCGGGGCAAGACAGCTTCCTTCCCTGGCGCAGCAGGTGGCGAAAAATGGAATTGACGCAGTCACCAATACAGAGCTGAAAAAAGCTCTGCTTGCGCGGCGTACCGCGAGCGCCCATGACGGACTAATCGCCTGCATGCGCGAGATGGGCGCGGCAGTGAATAAATACTTTACGCCGGAAGAGCGCGCTGCGTTTGCCAAGTCGCTGGAAACTAAAAATGCCGCGATGACCCGCGCGGATGCTTATGACTACATTCTTCCTGCGGCGGAAAAAGCAGTAATTCCTGACCTGCAGGTCAAACTGATTGCCGCAGCGCTGACGGCACGGCCCACAGGAGGAATATCCTCCTCCTCGCTTGAGTCTCTTCAGGTTGACCGCCTGAAGCTTATGGAACTGGGAAAACAATTGGAGCAGCTTGCCGGCGTCAGCAGATCCACCAGCTCGATCAGCTATCTGTCGCGGGCATTGGATAATTACGCCAAGGCCGGCAGTCCTGACGATGAGCTACGCGTCCTGGAAGCGATGAAACAATATCAGGTATTGGCAGGCCAGCATCAGGAGCGTTATTTTGAGCTTCTGCTGGCCAGGACCCCGCAGCAACTCGTACAGTTCGCGGCCCAACCGGATGGCCGTGGCGATGCCGCGGTGAATTTCCTGATCGCTCATGCTGACGCCAAACTATCGCTTCACGCCATTGATGTACGCAGCGCCACGGAGCCAGCCGTCTGGCGGTCCGCCTACGTTGCCCTTACAGGGCTGTATTTCGCGGATGGGAGCGCACAAGTTCAGAACGCTTTTACTACCGCCCTGGCCGACGGAACCATCGGACAGCGCCTCTCTAAAACTGGCGACCGCAAACAGGGACTGGCCGGCGATGTCTGGTTCTACTACGGTTCAAGATATGGCGAATATCTGGGCGCCGTGAAGAAAGGCGACCCGGAAGATTTTCTTCCCGCGGAAATTGAGCACACGCCCACCCGCGCCGCCTCTTACTTCACCACGGCCCTTTATTATGAAGACTCCGGTGATCTGGCCCGCGCCATCGCTGACTATCAGCATGTGCTTGACCTGAGCCCCGAACGCATTGACGTTCACAACCGGCTGGCCGGAATCTACTGGAAGCAAAAACATCAGGACCAGGCGTTCAACGAGTGGAAGCGAGCGCTGGAACTCTTGAAGGTACAGACCACAACCGGCAAGACACAGGAGACGTTCTGGGGAGATTTTGCCGCTACCGTTGCCAACCTGGCCAGCCGCAAGCTGCTGCCGCAATTCCAGGCGGACGTGAGTGAGGTGCTGCACAATTACATAAAGCGCAATGGCACGTATCGCGTGGATGCGCTGCTGCGCAGCATGCTGCCTCGGCTGGAAAGCCCCGCCGCGGCCACAACGCTTGTGCTGGAACTCTCGGCAGACGCCGCAGAGAAAATCGCTTTTCTCCGTCAGTTCGTTGCCGTGGACTCCACTCTCAAAGGAGACCATGAGCCTATCTATCGGCGCCTGCTTGAACTGCAGCAGGACAAGGCCGGCAAGGCTGAAGGCGTGGCCCATGAATATGCGCAGCAGGAACTCGAACAATTACAACAGGACTGGCTGCAATTTCTGCTGGACAGCAAGCAATTTGACCGTGTGCGCAGCGGGTTGAGTGCTTTGCCGGCCGCAATGTGGGAACGGCATCCACAATTATTTCAGATTCAGTTAAAGACGGCGGCACAAACCGGCGGACTGGAAACCATGGTCGCCGGTTATCGCGCCGATCCTGAACATGCTCCGCCAGCCGACGTTTTGCGCAAGACAGCTACGGACCTGCAACAGTCGGGTGACAAGGCTTCCGCCCGCAAGATACTGGAGTTTGTCTTCACGCGCGAAATTGATAACCACAATCTTAACGCGCCCAACATGCTTGGTCTGGCCGAAATCCGGCTGCAATCGGGTGACCTTGAAGGTGCAATGGCTCTTTTGCGGCGCATGGCGCTGGTGGTCGGCAATCCGTTTGATAACCATGACCCCGCAGCCGCGCTGCTGATGCGCTCTGGACATCCGGCCGACGCTGTAACTTTCCTTGATGAACTAGTCAGGGCTGTTCCATGGAACGCCGATTATCGCGTCCGCCTTGCGCAGGCGCGCATAGCAGCAAAGCAAAATCCTGACAACGCAAGCAAAGACCTGGTCGCCGTGGCCTCTGCTTCGCAGAGTTCTTACGAAACGCGGCTCAGCGCCGCCAAGTCTCTTTCCGGTGCTCCGCCAGATATGGGCAGCAAGGAACTCAACCTTATGGTGGATGGCCGTCCGGCGAGCATAACGGACGCCGATCAGCCTTATTTCTTTGTTGCACGGTTGAAGGCCGCAGAGAGCGCTCCGGCGGCTGCACGCATCACACTGCTGCGCGCCGCGCTGGAAGATAATCCCGCGGGCGAGGCTGCGCGCGTGCCGTTGCTGAAGGCGGCAACAGAAACCGGCGACTACCATCTGGTTATCGCAACAATGAAGTGGGACTTGCTGAACGATTTGGAGACCACGGCGGCGACGCCAGAACCGGTTCCGGACAGCGGCGAGGAATCAAGCTTGCAAGAGGGCCAGCAGGAGACGCCAGCGCCAGCGCTCGCACTCTCCAAGCTGCCCGTGAAAGAGCGGGCTGAAATCAGCCGTGATATTGGCATGGCCTTTGCCAGAACGGGTTCACTCGCGCAGGCTTTGCGCTATCTGCAAACAGCGTACCGGTTGGAAGTTGATCCGGCGATCAAAACGCAGATTAATAAAGATGTACAGCAGATACGTGTGCTGCAAAGAAGACGTGACGCGAATCGCGCCCGGCGGCCTGACATCCACTCAGAGTTTGAGCAGGAACACACGGTCCGTCCGCGGCTGCCTGAACCGGCGCTGGCCAGTCCGCCAGGGCCGCAGAGTCCCGTACGGAAAGGAGCCGGACTATGAGATTACTGCAAAAGTTGTCTATGCTCGGGCTGCTAACGCTATGCATCACCGGCATCATTGGCTGGGGCCTGTTCCGTCCGCAAGCAGGCCCCACGCACCCGCTGGACCAGATCACACCGGAAGGTTCGTTGCTCTATATCGAGGCGAGGGATTTCTCCGCGCTGCTGAAGGATTGGAACAGTTCGCCGGAGCGCGCGGAATGGATCAAGAGCGACGACTACCGCGTATTCTCGAACTCCAGGCTGTTTCTGCGGCTGGGCCGGGCGTCAGACCAGTTTGCCGCTGCCGCTGGCCTGCCTCCGGACATGAAGTTTTTGGTCGATGCCGCCGGCAGGGAAAGCGCCGTGGCCGTGTATGACATTGGCAATCTTGAGTTCCTGTACATCACCCGGCTTTCTTCCGGCGACTTCCTTCAATCTGCGCTGTGGCAGTCGCGCAATAAATTTCAGCCGCGCACAGCGGGCGGGAAACAATTTTTCGCGCGCAAGGACGAAGAATCGGGCCGCGTGGTGGCGTTTGCCATCGCGGACGACTACCTGGTTTTGGGCACGCGTGAAGATCTGGTCGCAGGATCGCTTGAACTAATGTCCGGCAGCAAGGGGCGCACGCTGGGACAGGAAGGCTGGTATACCCAGGCGCGTGCCGCCGCGTCCGCCAATGCGGGTGATTTGCGCATGGTCATGAACATGGAGAAGATCGCGGTAGCGCCGCACTTCCGCACCTACTGGATACAAAACAACATCACGGAAATGCAGGGCTACAGCAGCGCGATCTCTGATCTTTATCGTGAAGGCCAGGTGTATCGCGAGGAACGTGTAGTTTTACCGAAAAAGCAGCTTGACGAAAGCGCGCTGGCGCAATCGGCCCAGGCGGCAACCAGTCTGCTCAGCGCGGTCCCAAAAGATTATGGCTTTTATCAGGTTGGGCCCACCAACGCAAAAGCCAGCCTGGCAACGCTGCAGCAAAAGGTTCTTGCGCCGCGCTTTGGCGCCGCTAACAATGAGAGATTGGCCCCACAAGTCCAGTTGTCTGCCGGGCAAACAGGCTCCGGCACGGACCTGGAAACACGTATTGATGTAGAACCGGCGTTGCGGGTAAACAACCTGAACGCCGCTGAAAATTTGCAGGTGCAGTTGGAAAAGACGGCTCCTCAGGCACTTCTGGTAGTGCAGGCCAGCCGCAAAAATACTGACGGTGTTCTCATGAATATTCCGGCTGTAATCGCGGTGGCCGGTGGAGCAGATTGGGATGTTCCGGCAGTGCAGAAAGCCGTACAGGATCTGGTTACGCCCGCGCTGACCGCCGCGCGCCTGGGCGTGCAATGGCGTGAAGTAAAGGAAGCGGGCGGATATTACGAGCTTGACGGGCTCTCACCGGTGCAGATGGCAGTGCGCGGCAGGGTGCTTTACCTGGCGAATGATGCCGGGCTGCTGGGTTCCGTTTTGCAGACGAAAAATCAGGTTCTTTCGCAACCTGCAAGTTATGCCGCCGGTTTCAGCCATTCCCGCGAACGGCAGAATTTCTATAAGTTCTCCAGCCTCGTCGATCAACCTTCGGGAGGCAAGGGAGCTGAACCGCAATTCTTTTCGCAAAATATGGCTGGCTTCAGCCGGGCTTTTGCCCGGCTGGATTCAGAAGAGATCATAACCCGCCAGACAAAGGATAAAATCCAACAGACGGTAACGTATCGTTGGATGCAATAAACAAGGGAAACTTTTTGGCGATCGCGATTCTTGTGCTCTGCGTTGGGCAGCGCGCCGTGCCCGCGTGTGCAGCGGCCACCCAGCAGTTCGCAAGCCAGGACCTGCATACGCAAGCAACGGCAGCTTTACTGGCCCGTGATTTTAACGGTCCTGATCTGTCGTACCTTTTGCTGGATGAAAGTGGACAGGTCATTGCGCAACGCTGGGAGCATGCGGAGCGTGATGTGCCAGTGGGCTCTTTGGTAAAACCATTTCTCGCCGCTGCTTACGCGCAGACACATCAAGGCTTCCCTGCATTTCATTGCGCAGGCAAGAAAACCTGCTGGTTGCCGCGCGGCCATGGAACTCTCCAGATTCGTGAAGCCATTGCTTTTTCCTGCAACTCATATTTTCATCAACTCGTCGCTGCTGCCGGTCCTGGGTTCATGCCGGCTTTAAACAGCTATGCGCTGCATGGCGCTCAGGAATTGCCGCCGGAGAGCAGATCGATGGCATCAGCCGCGCCCCTGGCCTTGGCGCAGGCGTATCTTGAACTCACACATCATGCGCGTGAAGCGGGCATTGCTCCCATCCTGCAAGGGATGGTGTTCTCAGCCCAGAAAGGCACGGGAAAAGCCGCTGGCGCGGAGCTGCCACACATTTCCGTGCTGGCCAAAACGGGCACCGCACCATGCACGCACAAAAAGAAAGCTCCGGGCGATGGCTTTGCCATGGTCATGGCGCCCGCCGATCATCCGCGAGTTGTTGTACTGGTAAGGCTGCATGGCAAGCCAGGATTCATGGCTGCCGGTGTTGCTGGACAGATGATTGCTGCCCTGGAAGGAAATGCGGCGGCAAAATGAAAATGCTTTGCATAACAGCGGCGTGGTTCGTGCTGAGTCTGTGGCCCGCGCAGGCCCAGCAAAACGAGGTCCGCATAGCAATACTGGGGCTATTTCACGCAAAGCAGATTTCGATCGCGCCGGTTCTGGGCCAGCCACTGCAATGTGGCGCTGGTGTTGATTCGTGGCCGTTGCATGCTCCAATGCTCGTGGAACTGGATGGATCAAAGCTAAAGATTTCCGGTACGGAGAACGCCATGGACGGACCGATTATCTGTACGGGCAGCGAAGGCGGCGCGGCAGAGTTTGTGGTGGCTGTGCCGGGAAAGATTTCACGCCGTTACCAGGGCAGACTGGAGATCAAGGCTGAATCTCGCGAACTGCGTGTTGTGGTCATCCTGCCGCTGGAGACTGCAGTTGCCTCGGTTGTGGCCGCGGAGAGCGCAACCCATACTCCCATGGAAGCCTTGAAAGCGCAGGCAATCGCGGCGCGGTCTTATTTGCTGGCAGGGAAGGGAAGACATCAAGGCTACGATTTTTGCGATACAACCCACTGCCAGTTTTTGCGCGGTCCTCCTGCGTCCGGAACGCCTGCATTTCAAGCGGCGGAGGCCACCCGCGGCCTGGTGCTGCAATACAAAGATGAAATATTTGCCGCCATGTATAGCAGAAGTTGTGGCGGACGCACGCACAGTCTCAGTGAACTCGGAATCTCTTCGCGTGGGTATCCTTATTTTGCTGTTGCGTGCAACTATTGCCTGCGCCATCCGGAGAAGTGGGTTGCTCAGATCCAGGCGGCAGATGCGGCGGGGCTCGCACTTACGGAAAACTCGCGGCTGAACCTGGCCCGCAAGCTGGGATGGAAGACCGTGCCGAGCAACACTTATTCATCACGCACTCAAAATGGCTCAGTCGTGCTGCAAGGTGTAGGCATCGGCCATGGAATCGGCTTATGCCAGCGCGGCGGCGCGGACATGGCTTGGCACGGCGCAACATTCCAGCAGATTCTTGAGCACTACTATCCCAATGCTGAAGTGAAACACTATTAGCCGCCGAGCTTTGTGTTCAGCGCTTTCAGATAACCATCCATTGTGGCCGTTTGCCCCATGATGAAGCGCGATACAAAGCGAAACAACGGATTATAGACTTCGCCATCCTCGGTAATGGTGAGAGTGCATGAGCCGCTGGCAGGCACAATCTCATAGGTCCATGTGCCGCCAAAGGGCAAATTGGCGTCGGTAATCCGCGTGACCATGTGTCGCGGCGGAATGGACTCCACGGCTTCATAGGAGATCGTTTGTCCGTGCTTGTCTGTCTCCTTCCAGGCCCTATGGCCGTCATGCGGAGGCAGCTCTTGATAGTTGGTAATATCGGGCCTCCACGTTGGTGGGCCTGCAATCAGGGACCAGACCGTTTCCGCCGGATGATGCAGGAAGGCCGTGCGCGAAACCTTGTGTTTCTGCGGCAGAAGAGCGCCTGTCACGACCACCAGAATCAAAAGGCCCGCTATCGCCAGTGCGGCAATCAACAACCACTTCATACCTAGCTCCTTTTCGCTTGTACTCGCTTCTTTTTATTCTGCATGGCTTTGTGCGCCGCCTGCGCCAGCAAGCCAAGCCCGTGGAGCGCCTGCCTGCGCTCGTCGGCGCCCAATTGTGCCAGCAGGGCGCTGACCAGGGCCGGGTCCAGCACGGATTTTTCTGACTTGATGCGTGCTCCCGCGGGCGTCAACAAAAGCTGAATCTGGCGCGCATCATGCGTGGCCCTTTTTCTGAGCACGTACCGCTGTCTTACGAGGCGGTTGATGGTGATTGACATGGTGGAAGCCGTTACTCCCATGTGCCCGGCCAGCGTACGCAGGTTCGTGGGATCAATTTCATCCAGATGGTCCAGAACGCTGGCCTGGTGCGCGCTCAGGACTGTATTCCTGCGCGGATCACGCACATGCCGGGTGTGGCAGGCAAAGTAAATCTGCGGATAGAACGTCATGAGCTGGCGGACAGAATCTTGCATCGCGATTAAGGTAGTAAATATAGTTTTATTTGTCAAACAAAATTATTTTTCCAAGCTCAATCCGTTGCGAAAACAAGCCACGGAACTGCTCTGCGCTTTGCCGGTGCGCTGTTGATATAATTCGTGGGCTTGCCGTCAGCCCGCACAAGAGGACTTGAAATGAACGTTCTTAAAAAGTTTGAGCCAACCGCCTACGCGGCACTGCGAATTGTTTTCGGCTTTCTATTTGCCTGCCATGGCGCAAGCAAGATATTTGGTTTTTTTGGCGGCCACAAGCCGCATGATGTTTTGAGTTGGACAGGCGCAGGCATTGAACTGGTAGGCGGTGTACTTATCCTGATTGGGCTGCTTACCCATCTGGCGGCGTTTATTTCCAGCGGAGAAATGGCGGTGGCTTATTTTATGGCCCACCAGCCGCGTGGCACGTTGCCTATCCAAAATGGAGGAGAGCTGGCCGTCATCTATTGTTTTGTCGGGCTGTATATCGCCTGCCGCGGCGCGGGTAAGTGGGGAGTAGACAAAGGGTGAGCTGTCCGCTCTGGCCGATCTGAATTACACCCCACCCAGCAAGGACGATTGATAGCTATCCAGCCCCTTGCCTAATTGCCGCAATGCTTCATCTACTGACTCGGTCGGAGTGCCCACGCCGATCCTGAAGTGGTCTGGGCCTTCAAAAAAGCTTCCCGGAACCACCGTGGTCTCAAAATCATGGCGCAGCCTGCCGCACATTGAAGCTACGTCCCCGCGTTTCAACCGGGGGAAAGCCACGGTCCCATGCTCCGGCCAGAAACACTCAAGATCGTCACGCGACCGCAGAAAATCGCGCAGAAGTTTACGGTTCGCGTCCAGCATGGCCTTTGCGCGGGCGGCAATTTGCGGCAGCTTAGCAAAAGCCATCACGCTCAGCAGTTCCGCTGGATGAGCGAAAGTGGCGCCGTGCAGATCATTGATGCGGAGCATGCGCCGGGCCAGTTCGGGCGGGGCCAAGACCCATCCGCAGCGCAGTCCGCTCAGGCCATACGCCTTGGTCAGGCTGTTGGTCACGATAAACCGTTCCGGATCAATATGAAATGCGCTCGTGGGAGAAGCTTCAAACAACATCTCGCGGTAAACTTCGTCCACCATAACGTAGGCGCCAACTTTGGCTGCCAACAATCCCAGTTCGCGCAGGGTGGCATCTGGAGCCAGCGCTCCGCTGGGGTTATGGAAATTGCACACTACGATCAGTCGCGTGCGCGCCGTCATGTTCCGTTCAACCTCGGCCACGTCGATAGCGAAGTTGTTTTCCGCGCGGCGCGGAAAGCGCTTGTTCTCAAGTCCCAGATAGCTGGCCGTACTCAGAATAAGTTCATACGTCGGCTGCTCCACCAGGATCTCATCGCCTGGCTCCGTGGTCGCGGCCAGGGCAAGATAGTTGGCCAGCGATGTCCCCACC
>DATBCN010000075.1:0-11608 GCA_036270475.1 Candidatus Angelobacter sp.
AGCGGGTGGAATGGTGTTGACGGTGTCAGGCCCAATCAACTCTTCAATGTAGAGCACGTCACGGTATTTTGCGTTCTTGGTGCTGGTGCTGGCCCAGAGCAAACGTTGCACCTGGGCTCCCCGCGCTGCCAACGCCTTCCAGCGTGCGCCAGCAATCATTGTCTGGTAGCTGCGGTAGGCCTGCTTGGCATTTGCAATTGCCACCTTGCCCTGCAATCCACGCAAGAGCTCTTCTTCCTGCGGATTGGCTGCGGTTTTTAAACGTGCGTCGATCAGCGAATCCACCAGGCTATCGATACGCGAAACAAAGAAGCTGGCAACGCTGGCAATCCCGCCAAGGTCAGTACCTTTGGGGGCAGCTTCCAGGCCTTCAATATAAGCCGCCGCGACCTTCGCATACGCTGCCTGGGCAAACAGAAGCGTGATGTTGATATTGATGCCTTCGCTGATGAGCTGGCGTACCGCCGGCACACCTTCATTCGTTCCTGGAACTTTGATCATTACGTTAGGACGGCCTACGGCCTTCCACAGCCGCTGCGCCTCTTCAATGGTGCCTTGCGTGTTGCGGGCCAGCGTTGGTGAGACTTCAAGGCTTACATAGCCATCGCGCCGGTTGGTGGATTTGTAAACGGGAAGCAGCAGGTCGGCTGCGTCCTGTATGTCACGGATGGCGATCCGTTCGTAGATGTCCCCCGTCTTCAGGCCTTGCGCGTGAAGCTGATCAAGGAAATCAGCATAATCAGTGCTGCCGGCGATGGCTTTTTCAAAAATAGAAGGATTTGAGGTAATGCCGCGAAGGCCGTCATGGTCGATGAGCTTTTTGAGGTCGCCGCTGGTAATCAGATTGCGCCGGATATAGTCCAGCCACACGGACTGGCCAAACTGTTGCAGCCCTACCAGAGGGTTCTGTTCGCCAGTACTGGCCTGGGTTTGTTTCTCTGGGATGGTAACTGGATTCATGAAATTTTCTCCTTGGCTGAATCGTTTGCTGTGGCTGAATCAATAGAGTAGCGCTGCTCAATCTTTTGGATCTTTGCCAGACGCCTTAGATGACGTTCCTCGCCGGTAAATCGGGCGTTCAGAAAAATCGTGCATAAATCCTTGGCCAGCTCGTCGGCTATCACGCGCGATCCCAGTACGAGCACATTGAGATCATCGTGCTCCACGCCCTGATGGGCCGAATACGAATCATGGCAGACGGCAGCGCGGATGCCGGGGACCTTATTTGCCGCGACGGACGCGCCGACGCCGCTACCGCAGATCAATATGCCGCGCTCTGAGCCGCCCTGCAGCACGCCAGCGGCTACAGCCTCAGCATAATCAGGATAATCCACCGGAGCTGTACTGTCAGTCCCCACATCATTCAATTGATGGCCGCTCTTTTGCAGATGGTCGATGAGCACCTTTTTCAGTGCAAAACCGGCATGGTCAGAGCCAATGGTGATCTTCATAGGTATTCGTGGTGAAGCCGGAGCTGTTGTTGCCTTGATTCGAGCCTACGCGGCGCTGCAAAAAAGAGCTAAAGACAAGCCTACCCTAAAATCCCGCTCTGTTGGGCCAGATGCCTGCCTTTTTGAGAGATGCCTGCGAAGGAGCAAAAGGTTCAGGGCAGGCGGAGAATTAACTAAGAAGAGACAGACGGCAGAACCTTGCGCGATGGATCCAGGCGCACAAAACCGAGAGCGCGGCCAGGTGAGCCGCGCTCTCGGTTTCTGAAGAGGCAAAAAGGAGTAAACACTTTCCAGGACTGGCGGTGACACCCCCTTGGCAACCACCGCCTTCCCTAGTTAGTGCTTTTTCCGTTCATCCTAATGACTAGTGCTCGAAATGGGCGTTGCGTTTCATTTATTGTGAAATTTTTTTGGCCGGCATGGAGCTGGAGTTCAGGCCATGGCGCGCGTTCGCACTCTTTTCCGCCCAGTGAAGACGCTTAAGAGCGCTTTAATAAACCGGAAAGCTTTGATTCAGTGAGTGATAAAAGAAGAGAGGTAAAAGAACCCGCCTTTTTGAGGGGCGCATCCCGCTGGGTCATGAATTTTACTAGTTCAGGCATTTTGGTCATTAAAGTAGCTACGAAAACCGATCTTTGCCCTATGCCGATTTTACAGTTTGATCGGCGGGCAACTTGAGGTCGCCACCGCTTTGATCCGCTGCAGGATATTTTCCTTGGCCTTCTTCATGGCCGTTTTGTCATCCAGCAACTGCAGCGCCCAGTTCGCGCCCATGGCCAGCGAGTAGATCTCAAAAGTAAACTGCTCTGCATTGACCGAAGCTTTGATGTGTTTGGCTTTCTTTGCCACCTCAACCGCGCGCCCCAGGGTGCCAAGCCAGTCTTTCATGGTTTTCACAATAGCATCGCGCACCGGCCCGGGACGGCTGTCGAATTCAAGTGACGCGGCGCTAAAAAAGCACCCTCCCTTGAAAACATGATCTTCCACATGGGAAAGCCAGCCCTGGCATAACTTCAAGAGCAGCTTGATTCCCTCCGCTTCGGCAAAAGCCGGACGAATTATATGCTCCACAAAAATCTGCCGCGCCATCTCTGTGGTCGCCAGTTGCAGTTCTTCCTTCGATCCGAAGTGGGCAAACAGGCCGCTCTTGCTCATCCTTAATTCATCGGCCAGCCTTCCAATGGTCAGCCCTTCCAGCCCTTCCACTGACGCAAGGTCCACCGCAACGCGCAAAATGCTTTCCCGCGTGCGTACACCTTTGCGTGGGCGAAGCTCCGTCTTGGCGGCAGGGGCTACCGGCATAGTGAAAATACGATAAATCCTAAAATATAATAGCACGAACGTTCGTTTTTTGTGCAATACTGTTGGCGTTCCCATGGAGGGCCTCGAAATGTTGCTCCGCATCTTCTGCAGCTTTTTCCTCCTGTTGTTCCTTGCTTCCGCCGCCGCTAAGGCGGAAGACATACCTCTCGGCACCTGTGACCGCCTTCCCGTGGTTGAAGTGACAGTCCCCGGCGCTAAAGCGAAACTGCGCTTCCTTGTCGACACCGCGGCCACCTCAATGCTAAACAGCAAATCTTTTTCCCAGGGCGATTCCAGCACCATCTCGGTTACATCCTGGCGTGGAACGGAACAAGCCCGGTCGCGTGAAGTAACTTTGCCGGAGCTCATCATCGGCCAGCACCACTTAAAAGGCCTGCGTCTGCCCGCCGTCGATCTCTCACCCATTGGCAATGCCTGCGGTAAGCGCATTGATGGAATCCTGGGCGTCGATCTGCTCTCCAAACTCGGCGCAACCGTCAATCTCAAGGAACATACCGCGCAGCTTCAGCCTGACGATAAGAGTTCAGAAGCCGCGGTGGTGGAATTGCGCAACCAGCTCGCCAGTTGCGAGGAAGCTTTCAACCGCGCCGACGAGGCCACGTTCTCTCAATGTCTTGACCCGCAGATCGTCACCTTCACCATCGCGGGTGACTTCTACGGGCGTGAAGCCACGCTTGGTTATTACCGCAAAGCGTATTTCCAGCAGGACCCTCCGGCACAACTTTCCACCGTTGCCCGCGCGCATCACCTCATCGGGGACGCAGTCTGGATGGAGTATGATCTCAAAATCGTAGCCGGGCAAAAGGTGATTGTGGCCCGCGGGACCGCGCTCTGCCGCAAGAACAACGGCGTCTGGCAGATCGTTCATTTGAACCATTCCAGTCCCCCGGCCCCTGAGCTTGAAGCGCAAAAGACCAATAGCAGATAGCCGAGCACGTGATCAGAGGGGATCTTCATCTTTATGAACACGCTGTTGAATGCCCTTCTGGGCCTGGCGCTCGCGACGGTGGGAGGTTCGCCGCTGATCTGCGCCGTAAGGATCAAGACCCCGCCGCTGATCCGGGACCAGAACGGTGTTAGCGCACCCAGGCTGGCCATGGCTCCCACTGCTGGGACCTGGAAATACAAATCAACAGACGTGATACCGGGCGGTACCTACCTTTCGACTTTTTCCATTGCAATCAAAGATGACGGCACCGTGTGGACAGTCACCACTGCATGGAACTTTCCCGATGGCCCGGTCACGGATGTCTCAACCCTCGAAAAAGACACGCTCGTCCTGCGCAAGGAGTTGCTCAAACATTTCCCCAAGCCGGGCCGCCCGTGGGTGCCAGTGACGATGAAGCTTGATTTCTCCGGCAACAAAGTCACCGGCGGCACCACGACTGCGAACGGCCAGCGCAAGCCAGTCGCGGTCGATTTGGAGGGACCAGTCTTTGCCGATGCCGCCGCCTCCGATGTAACAATAGGCTGCCTGCCGCTGGCGGGCGCATACTCTACAACCTTCCGGAACTGGGACGTCGATAAACTCAAGCGAAGGCTGCTGCGGTTAAAGGTCGTGGGCATGGAGCGTGTAACCGTGCCTGCGGGGACCTTTGATTCCTACAAGGTCGAGTTGATCTCAGCCGATGGCTTATATCAACACACCGTCTGGATCGCCAAAGACTCGCGCACACCAGTAAAAGCCCAGGAAGTCGAAGTCTTGGGGAAGGGTGACAAAAAGGTCACTAGTTCCACCACCACGGAACTGGTTCCGTAACGCAACCAATTGGCGAGTTCGACTGCAAGAGCCCCGATTCGGTTCGTAAGGGAATTTGCCCTGACATAATGAATACGCCGCAACCCAACCACTGGCAAAATGCGTTGCCCTAAGGAGATCGAGTTGACAGATAACCAATCCAATCAACGCTCTCTAGCCGCGAGAAGCAGAAAACTCCGCCGCGGGATAAGCCTGTATCCGCCTTATCTCGGAGCTGCCGTGCGCGTCACTCATATCTCCAGCGACTTTCGCAACGTTGAAGTTGAAATGCCTTTGCGTTTTTACAACCGCAATTATTTTGGCACGCACTTTGGCGGATCGCTCTATTCCATGTGCGACCCCTTCTATGTGCTCATGCTCGCCAATATCCTGGGACCGGACTATATCGTGTGGGACAAGGCCGCTGCCATCCGCTTCAAAAAGCCCGGTAAAGGCGTGATGAAAGCGGCTTTCCATCTCACGGAAGAAAAAATCGCGGAGATCCGCGCCGCGGCAGAGACGCAACCCAAAGTCGAGCCGCAATTCCAGGTGCTGGTAAAAGATGCCGAAGGCAACGTGATCGCAGAGATCGACAAACTGCTGTACATCAGGAAGAAAAACAAGAAAGATTAGCCGCTCAGGGCAGATGGTCTGCCGCTTCAGCAAGAAACTCTAAAGCTACTTCGCTCCTGCACCCTTCCATAGCTCTTCCGCCAGCCTGTCTGCTGCCAGATACGTAGGAATGCGCTCACGTTCTGCCATCGCAAAGATCTTCAGCAACGTGTCATAAATGGCATCTGTTTTGGCCAGAGTTCGCGGAACATCCCAGCCCAGCATCTCAATGCAGCATCCATTGATGACGCCGCCGGCGTTGGCGGCGTAGTCAGGGGCATACAAAATGCCGCGCTGTTCCAGCAGATCGCCATGACGGGGTTCAAGCAACTGATTATTAGCGCCGCCAACCACGAGCGCAGTTTTCAGTTGCGGAATCGTCTGATCATTGAGCACGCCGCCAAGCGCGCATGGTGCAAAAACATCCGCCGTCACTGAATAAATCTCTTCGGGCGTCACAGCGCTCGCGCCATGATCTTCCACCATGTGCTTGACCTTGGTCTGATCCACGTCAGCAACAATCAGCTTTGCACCCACGCGCACTAATTCCCCAGCCAGAAAATATCCCACATGCCCGCACCCCTGGATAGAGACGGCCTTGCCGGACAGATCATTGCTTCCCCACCTATGTTTAGCGGCTGCCTGCATGGCGCGGAAAACGCCGCGCGCCGTATGCGGTGAAGGATCGCCGGAACGTCCCTGCAAGCCGGCAACGTATGTGGTCTCTTTCAGGATGTATTCCATGTCAGACGGGCTGGTGCCCACGTCTTCAGCAGTAATGTACTTGCCCCCAAGGCTGTTTACCAATCGGCCATGAGCGCGAAAAAGTTGTTCTCTGTCTACCGCCGCGTTGCCGCGCATCACTATCGACTTGCCGCCACCAGCGGGCAGGCCTGCCAGAGCATTCTTGTACGTCATCCCTCGGGCCAGGCGCAGGGCATCAGTCACGGCATCATCTTCTGTTGGGTAACTCCAGTAGCGGGTCCCGCCCACCGCCGGCCCCAGAGCGGTGGAATGGATAACAACAATGCCGTGGTAGCCCGCGGCCTCGTCCGTGCCGCACACAACGCGCTCGTATCCGGACACACTCTTTTCGCTGGTTTGCATGTGTGGTCCTTCTAAATTTTAGGATGGAGTACCTTTGAATTTACCAGATCAACAGGAGCAAGTGAAAGCTCCCTCTTAGTACAATGCTCTAGCTTATGTTGAAGAATATTTCACGCGCGCATCTCGCCCCTCTGTTCGTCCTGCTCGTCCTGTCTTCTTTCGGCTTCGCGCAGCAGCTTGATCCCGGTCTTTACAGCGGTCTGCGCTGGCGAATGATTGGGCCACACCGCGGCGGACGCACCATTGCCGTCAGCGGCATTGAAGGCCAGCCAAACGTCTATTTTTTTGGCGGCGTTGGTGGAGGCGTATGGAAGACCACGAACGGCGGCATTACCTGGGAGCCGATTTTTGACAACCAGCCGATTTCTTCCATCGGCGCGATCGCGGTGGCCCAGTCCAATCCCAACGTAATTTATGTAGGCACTGGCGAAGCCGATTTCCGCTCCAACCTGACCTATGGCAATGGCGTTTACAAATCCATTGACGGCGGGCGCACGTGGAAGAACATCGGCCTGACGGCTTCGCGGCATATCAGCCGCATTGCCATTGATCCACGCAACTCTGACGTTGTCCTGGTTGCCGCCATGGGCAGCGCTTACGGTCCCGGGCCGGAGCGTGGCGTCTTCCGCTCTACCGATGGCGGTGTAACCTGGCAAAAAGCGCTCTTTCGCGATGAAAATTCCGGTGCAATTGACGTCACGCTTGATCCAGATCATCCACAAACCGTGTGGGCCGCGTTGCTGCATGACCAGCGTCCGCCATGGAGCGCTTATCCACCGGCAACAACGTCCGGCGCAATCTATAAATCAACGGACGGCGGTACTGTCTGGAACCCTGTGACGTCAGGAGGCCTCCCGGAAGGCGATTGGGGGCGTGTTGGCCTCGCCATCGCTCGCGGAACGCATGGCCAGCGCGTTTATGCATTGATTGACGCCAAAGATGGCGGCCTATTTAAATCAGATGATGGCGGCCAGACCTGGCTGCGCACCGGAACTGATCCGCGCGTTCGCGGCCGCATGTGGTACTTCGGCGAGATTTATACCGATCCTAAAAACCCTGACACTGTTTATATTCCCAACGTTTCTATTTATCGCTCTACCGACGCGGGAAAAATCTTCGTCGCCATCAAAGGCGCACCCGGCGGCGATGACTACCACGCTTTGTGGATTGATCCCAGCAATCCTCAGCGCATGATCTTTGGCAGTGACCAGGGCGCGGGTGTAAGCGTGGACGGCGGCCGCACCTGGAGCAGTTGGTACAACCAACCGACAGCGCAGTTTTATCACGTTGCCGTGGACAACGAATTTCCTTACCATGTCTACGGCGCGCAGCAAGATAGCGGCAGCGTCTTTATCCTGAGCCGCAGCAATGATGGATCCATCACTTTCCGTGACTGGCATCCCGCGGGCGCGGGTGAGAGCGGCTATATTGCGCCTGATCCGGCCGATCCCAACATCATCTATGGCGGCGGAACTTACGGTGAACTGTTCCGTTATGATCGCCGCACTGGGCAAGCCCAGATCATTGCGCCTGACGCGATCCGCAATTTTGGCGAGGCCCATCCTGAACACCGTAACACCTGGACCTCTCCGGTAGTTTTTTCTCCGCAGGATTCGCACACTCTTTATTTCGGATCGCAGAACGTGCTGCGCAGCACCAATCAGGGCAATAGCTGGGAAAAGATCAGTCCTGATCTCACCGGCGCTGATCCCGCAGCTCCACAGGAAGGCCCTTTGACCGTGGCAAACGCCAAGGCCCGCGGCCATGGAGTGGTTTATACCATTGCACCCTCGCCGGTAAGCGCCGGACAAATCTGGGCGGGCACCGATAGCGGACTGATTCAGCTTACGCGTGACAATGGCAAGACGTGGAGCAACGTCACACCTACGGGCCTTACTGACTGGAGCAAGATCAGCATAATTGACGCTTCGCACTTTGAAGCCGGCACAGCTTATGCGGCTATCGACCGACATCGTTTGGATGACATTGGCCCTTACGTTTATCGCACGCACGACTATGGCAAGACCTGGACACGCATCAACTCTGGAATTCCTGATGGCGCTTATGTTCGCGTCGTCCGCGAAGATGCGGTCAAGAAAGGACTGCTCTTTGCCGGAACCGAACTCGGCGTCTTTTTCTCAATAAATGAAGGCGACTCATGGCAGCCTCTTAAACTCAACCTGCCCGTCTCACCAGTGCATGATCTCGTAATTAAAGACAATGACCTGGTTGCCGCAACGCATGGCCGCGCCTTCTGGATACTGGACGATATTTCTCCTTTGCGTCAGCTCTCTACTGAAATCCAATCTGCGCCCGCTTATCTGTTCCAGCCCTCAGTCGCAATGCGCATACGCGCCAACACCAACCATGACACGCCGCTGCCGCCAGAAGAGCCTGCCGGAGAGAACCCACCGCCCGGTGCTATCTTCTACTATTACTTGAAGTCCCCGGCACAGGGTTAAGTAAAATTTGAAGTACTGGATGCAAAGGGACAGGTTGTTCGCTCCTATTCCAGCAAAGATCAGCCATTCCGTCCGCCAGCGCCTCTGGCATTTCCCGCGTATTGGTTCAAGCCTGGCGATCCGCTCTCATTGGCTGCGGGAATGCACCGCTTTGTCTGGGACGTACGCTACTCAGCGCCGCCTGTCACTCTGCCCAACTACAGCATGTCAACGGTTGCTGGCCGTGATGTGCCGCGCGAGCCTGAAGGCCCCCAGGCCCTTCCCGGCTCATATCAACTCAGGCTTTCTGTAGACGGCAAGGCTTACACGCAGCAGTTCAAGCTCGTGATGGATCCGCGCGTGAAAGCCTCCGCTCAGGATTTGGAAAAGCAGCTTGCGCTTGAGTTGAAACTAGTCCAGACATTGCAGCAGGCGAACCAGGCCGTGGAAGAAGTTCACGCAGCCGCGCAGGCGGGCAAGATCAGCCCCGCCGATGAAAAACGCTTCGCCGGAGCGCGCCGCCGCCGGGGTGAAATTGAACCGGAAGGCGGAGAGCAGCCCGCCTTTGCCCCGGTAATCGGAAATCTGAGCCAGCTTATTACCGCGCTGGACAGCGCCGACACTGCTCCCACCACACAGGAATCGCAGGCAGCCGAGAAGACGCTTACACAGGCGCAAGACCTGCTTAAGCAATGGGAGGCGTTGAAAAACAAGTAGCATGCATACGGCAGACGTTGTCATCATCGGCGGCGGCATTGTTGGCTCCAGCATTGCCTGGCATCTTACGCATTCCGGCTGCAAAAGCGTGCTGGTGATTGAGCGTGAAAGTTCGCAGGGCAAAGGTTCTACCGGCAAAAGTATGGGCGGCGTGCGCGCGCAATTTTCCACGTCCGTGAACATACAGATGTCGCTCTACTCAATTCCTTTTTATTCCAGATTTGAGGAAGTTGTCGGTCATCCCGCTGATTACCGGCCTCAGGGCTACCTGTTTCTTGCGACCAAAGATTCTCACCTCGCCTATCTGCGCGACAATTTCGAGCGCCAGAAGAAACTCGGCTTGACCACCGCGCGCCTACTTCCCGCCGATGAAATCCGGTCCATGCTGCCACAACTTCGCTCGGACGACATTCTTGGCGGCAGCTTCTGCTCGACGGACGGCTTTGTTGATCCTTACAGCGTCATGAACGGCTTTATGGCCTCGGCCACCGAGCACGGCGCTACTCTTTGGAAGAAGACGGAAGTTACCGGCATCACCACGGACCGGAGCGGAGTATTCAGCGTTGAGACCACTCGCGGCCCGGTTGCCACCCACTCTGTAGTGAATGCCGCCGGCGCGTGGTCAGCACAGATCGCAAAGTTTGCCGGCATCGATCTTCCGGTTGAGCCTCTGCGGCGAATGCTGGTGCCTTCCGAGCCGTTTTCGGATTTTCCCCACACATCGCCCATGGTCATCGACATGAGCAGCGGCTTCCACTTCCGGCCAGAAGGCCGCGGCTTTTTGCTGGCATGGAACGATCCTGAAGAAACGCCCGGCTATAAGACTGACTTTGAGCCATCGTTCATTGAAAAAATTCTCACGCACGCCGCTGACCGTGTGCCAGTATTTGAAAATCTTCCCATCAATCCCAAGCGCGCCTGGGCCGGGCTCTACGAGATGACTCCTGACCACCACTGTGTGCTCGGCCCCGTTGCTGCCGTGCCTGGCTTTTTTCTGGCCAACGGCTTCAGCGGACATGGTGTGATGCACTCTCCCGCCACGGGCAAAATCCTTGCCGACCTGATTTTGCACGGCAAAACGGACATTGTGGACGATGTGTCTGTGCTGGGATTTGAGCGCTTTGCCAAAGGCGAACTGCTGCATGAAACCGCAGTGCTCTAGCCAGGATGCAAACCTCACCACGAATTCCATGGATTTATTCGTGATCAGGGTTTTGCTCTCTTAATGCGCCGGATTGACCACCTGAAATGAATTGATGGCCAGGTCAACGTCGGCAGGGCGCTTGCCCTTGTATCCCACGCTGAAGATGTAGAAAATTTTATTGCCACAGTGGAAGCGGTGGAGGTTACGTCCAGCGGATTGCCCCGTTTCATATTCCAGTCCTTGCAGCCCTGCTAGCGAAACCTGTTTAAGTGATCCGCGAATGACAGGCTCGCGCGGATCTTTGTTGCCATCGGCCTTGTCCCACAGATCGGCCAGCGTTGTTTCGCAATCCATCAGTCTTTTGACAGCGCGCACGCTGAAAACTGATCCATCCGCCAGACGGACGGTATAGACGTGTATATGGCGGTCGCCACCGTCATTCTGCGGTGTGGGCTGGGCAGGCAGAGAGATGGCAAATCCATCGTCAGGATATACGTAAGACCTCCATTGCTGCTTGGGCTGCTGGGCTGGCGCGCTGCATACCAGGATAAGCGTGAATATGGCCGCGAAAAGCTTTTTCATAGGCTGCTAACATCTTATCAGCCACGCGGCTGCCCGATGTAGCGACTCACGCGGTTTTGGTCAGGACCGCATCCAGTTTTTGCATGGCCTCGCGCAGTTGGTCCATGCCGCCGAGCTCTTTGCTTTCCACTTCAAGCTCAGACGCAAGCTGTTTTGTCATGCGGGTCATGCAGCGGACGCGCTCCTCCGTAATCACGGCGGCAAGCTCGCGGCTATCGCCATCCAGCCATTTCTCCACCTGCCAGCCGGTTTGCCGGGCGCGGTCCACGGCATAACGGAACTCGCTCAGTACGCTGCGGTCCACCATGCCCGCGCTCAATAACTGTTCCAGTCGATTCAGTTCGCTGGTAATGCGGGCGACCTGGTTCGTCACCTGTTTGCTGAAGGCCTGGTTGGCCTCTTTTATAGCTGTTTCCTTAATGACTGCGTCAATCATGGGCACTCCGGAAGGTCATGTACCTTGTAACCGTAGGGTAGTACATCTTCCGCGTAC